>CAZUUR010000132.1:2378-5728 GCA_964622815.1 uncultured Oscillospiraceae bacterium
TTGATTCGCATGAGCGAAAAGTTCTTAACTATATTCACAAGCACGGTAGACATTGTCGCGCCTATGAGCAAACACATTATAGGCAGCAGTAGGCCTGTGTTGCCGCTCACAACGTCTGTAAAAAGATATTGATTCATTCTCGGAGCGATAAGCCCGATAAGCGTTACAAGAAGCGTTAGCGCTATCATGGATATAATATCCGTAACGGATAGCGTTTTAATTATGTATACAAGCAGATCCTTTACCCCAATGGGCTTTAAGGGCAGCGGCATATAGAAGCAAATAGCGTTTAAGCCTATATCACGAGCGTTTTTTTTGTTTATTCTTATGTGCTTGCCGCTGGCAGCATCGTAATAGCTGTAGCCGCCAAGGGAGCGCGGTATGAGCGCAATGGGCGTGCCGTCAAGCTTGGTTCCGAGCATTGCGCCAACGCAGTCGCGATACCACGCGCCGGTAAGCTCAACCGTGCGGCGCATAACGCCCGTAGGCTGAAGTATGTATTCAATCTGCGCGTTTATATCCTTTATTTCATCGGGAAGCTGCTTTAGCTTTATGTTGTAATATTTCAAAATCTGCTCGAGCGCGTTTTTCGCCTGCACCTCATTGCGCTTCATGGCGTCTGTCACAGGGCTTTTGCCCGTAACCGCCCAAGCCATGGTTTCAAATGCCGCCGAAAAGCTTTCGTCGTCAAAGCCTATGCGCTCCTGTATCTGTTTGGAAAACCAACCCATGCGTATCTCCTCGCCTCAGCGGCTATTCGTTGGTAACAAGCTTTGCGTATAATCCGCCGCTTGAATAAAGCTCATCATGCGTTCCGCGTTCAACAACATGCCCTTTGTCGAGCACGATTATCTCGTCGCAATCGCGTATGGTGGAAAGCCTGTGCGCAACTATTATGCAGGTAATGCCGCGCTCGCGCACATTGTTGAGCATTTCATATTCGGTTTTGGCGTCAAGCGCGCTCGTCGCCTCGTCCATTATGATTATGGTGGGGTCTTGCGCGAGCACACGCGCTATCTCAAGACGCTGGCGCTGCCCTCCTGAAAAATCGCGGCCGCCGTCGAGAAGCTTGTGGCTGTAGCCGCCTTCGCGGCGCATAATGTCCTCGTGCAGCTTTGCGTCACGCGCGGCGAGTATCATTTCAAAGTCGGCTATTGAGCCGTCCCACATTTTGATGTTGTTTGCAATGGTATCGGCAAAAAGGGTTATGTCCTGATCCACCACTGCTACCGAGCCGGTGAAAATGGAACGGTTTATATCCGCTATGGGTATTCCGTCAAATAATATCTCGCCCGTCCATGGCTTGTAGAGCCCGGAGATAAGGCGGCTGAGCGTGGATTTTCCGCAGCCCGACGCGCCCACGAACGCAACGCTCTTGCCGGGTCGCAGCGTCATTGAAAAATCCTCTATCACGGGCGGACTGAGCCTGCCGTAGCCAAATGTGATATGCTTTAGCTCAACGTTGCCGGATAGCTTCTCAAATTCCGCGTCCGCGCCGAGCGGTTTCCCGTATTCAGTATCGGTGGGATATTGCATCACGTCTTCAACGCGCTCCATATCCGTGCGCATCTCCTGAAACGTCTGTCCAAAGCTGATAAGGCTGTTCGCGGGCAGCATGAACTGCTGCATAAAGCCCTGAAACGCAAGTATCATGCCTATTGTAAAATCGCCGCGCAGCACAAGCAGCACGCCTATAAACAGCACCGCGAGGTTTGTAAGCTGCGCGATAAGCTCCGGAATAGAGCCAAGCAAGCCGTTTAGCCGAGATGATGATACCGATTGCGTGTTTACCGATGCCTGGTATCCTGCCCATTTTTCAAAAAAGCCATTTTCCGCGCCGCTTGCCTTTATCGTTTCAATCATGCTTATTCCGGCGATGGTGGTACCTTGCAGCTTTCCTGCGCTTCTGTTTGCAACGCGGGCGATGTTTATGCGCTTCTTTGATATGTATTGCGCAATGATTGTGTTAAGCGCTATTGAAAATAGCCCCACGCATGTCATGAGCGGGCTGTATCTTAGCATTATAACGAGATAGAATACCATCATGCCAACGTCTATAACGAGCGGTGCAAGCTTGTTAATAAGCGATGAGGCTATGTGCTCATTGGTGTTCTGCCTTGTGAGTATGTCGCCTGTCATGCGCTGGGAGAAAAATTCCATTGGCATGCGCAGCACATGCCAAACAAAGCTTGAATTGGCAACTATTGCAAGCTTACCCTCAATTTTGAGCATGTATATGCTTTTCACGGCCGTAAGCGCTATTTGAATTATCGCAAGCGCTGCAAGCCCCACAACGAAAGGTTCTAGCCAATCGGGATTGAGTCCGGATAATATCCTGTCAAGCAGCACGCGCGAGAACGCCGGCGTGATTATGGAAACGAGCGATGCGAGCACCGCTGTAATAAGCACGAACGCAAAGGCTGTGGCCGTGCCGCTCAAACGCTTCCTTGCAAAATCAGTTATTGATGCCGGCTGCCCGCCCTGCTCAAATGCTTCGCCAGGCTCAAACATAATGCAAACGCCGGTAAACGAACGGTCAAATTCTTCTGCGCTCACCATGACCAGCCCTCGTGCGGGATCGTTTATCACGACCTTGTCGCCTTTAAAGCCGCTTAGCACTACGAAATGATTAAAATTCCAATGTATTATGCAGGGGTATTGCGCGTTCTGGCGCAGCGTATCCACTTCAAAACGGTAGCCCTGCGCAACGAGTCCATAGTTGCGCGCGGCGAGTAATATGTTTTTGGCGCTCACGCCGTCGCGCGAAACGCCGCAGTCGGCGCGCACCTTTTCAAGCGGCAGCCATTTGCCGTAATATGCAAGCACCATCGCAAGCGAAGCCGCTCCGCATTCAAGCGCTTCCATTTGCATTACCACAGGCACCTTTGCGTATCCATGCTCGACGGGTTCGGGCATGCGTTTTTTTCTTATCACAGCCGCTCCTCCGTCAGTTTAATATAAAAGATATGGGTTTTACGCTGTCCGTTGTTACGCTAAGCTCGGTGACGCCGCCCATAGCGCTGGGCGCGATTACCGTCACGGCGTATGCCCATGGCGGCGGGTCAAGCTCAAAAAGCGTGTATTCGCCGTAGAGCGCCTCAATGTCTGCGCGCGAAACGGGCGTTGGGCAGACGGCGCTTATCTTGCTGAGCGTTCCGTCCTCAAACCTTACGTTCATTCCGGCAGAAAAATCATCGCCGTTTTCGCAGAAGAACACCGCCTCACCGTTTGACACGATGGCTGTCACTTCCTTGGTCGTTTTTATCTCGCCAAAAAAGCCCCACACAACAGCTCCCGCCAACAGCAGCAAAAGCGCCGCAAGCAAAAGCCATACGCCGGGGTTGGTTACG
>CAZUUR010000133.1:0-1096 GCA_964622815.1 uncultured Oscillospiraceae bacterium
ATGCGCTGATGCGCGAGGGCGCGCCTAAATATATGGTCAAGGTAGGCACGGAGGGCACGGACGTTGAGGAATTGCAAAAGCGCCTTCGCGAGCTTGGCTATATTGACTCGGCGACCGGCTATTTCGGCACCGATACTGAAACCGCCGTAAAGAAATTCCAGGATAGAAACGGCGTTTCGCCCGACGGCATGGTGGGCGAGGTCACGCGCGAGCTTCTCTACAGCGAGGAGGCCGTGGCTAACGCCATAACCTACGGTGAAAAGAGCGAGGAAGTTAAAAAATATCAGCAGCGCCTATATAAGCTTGGCTATCTCACCACCGAGCCGGACGGCAATTTCGGCCGTGACACCGTGGCCGCCGTCAAGCTGTTCCAGCAGCTAAGCGGCGTTATTGCCGATGGCTATGTCGGCCCTGAAACAAAGCGTCTGCTCATGTCCTCCTCCGCCCAGGCCAACGCCATTACAATAGGTATGTCGGGCGATACTATAAGCCGCGTGCAGAGCCTGTTAAAGGAATTAAACTATCTTTCAGGCAAGGCCACCGGCTATTATGGCTCTGAAACCGAGGCCGCTGTGCGCGCCTTCCAAAAGAATAATAAGCTTTCAGTCGATGGCAAGGTGGGCAGGCAGACGATGCTAAAGCTCACCAGCGATAACGCCGTGCGCGCCTCCGCGCCCGTATCCTCAGGCTCGGGCGATTCGTCCGGCTCATCGGGTTCGTCAGGCTCGCAAGGCTCGTCCGGCTCGAACTATGCCGGCGGCGCGAGCGCCTCCGCACTCATATCCTACGCAAAGACCAAGCTGGGCTGCCGCTATGTTACCGGCGGCAAAGGCCCAAGCAAATTCGATTGTTCCGGCTTTGTGTATTACTGCCTCAATCAGGTGGGCGTGAGACAGGGCTATATGACGAGCAAAACCTGGCGCAGCGTTGATAAATATCAAAGAATAACAAGCATGGGTTCAGTGCGCGAGGGCGACATACTTGTTTTCAAAATGAGCTCGTCAAAGGGCCATGTGGGCATAGCGATGTCCGGCTCGCAGATGATACACGCCTCGTCGAGCATGGGCAAGGTTATAACCAGCTCTTATGCCACCGC
>CAZUUR010000133.1:1196-5689 GCA_964622815.1 uncultured Oscillospiraceae bacterium
ATAAATATTCACGAAAAACTTTCGCGATGCATTAGTAAAGCATCTGCTTTACCTCGCATAATAAATAGGAAATAAAACCACAGCAGAGACAGAAATTAGAAGCAAAATTTATAGTGTAATGACATTTTAATGATTGAAAAATGTCATGATATGATATACAATAGCCATATCCGAGAGAGGGTGAAAGCATATATTGCTTTATCACCCATCATCGCTAGTTTTAAAGGAGGAAACACGATGTTGAAAAAGTATTTTGCTCTGGCGCTGTGCCTTATTATGGCGCTGAGCGTACTGGCAGGCTGTGCCACCACTCCGGCGACGACGCCAACAGAGCCCACTGCCAGTGGCGATCCTGCGGCTCCCGCCGCTTCCACCGAACCCGCGGCTCCCGCTGAGCCCGAGGTAAAGCTTGGACCCGACGGCCGCGAAGTAGCAGCCGAGCAGGTATATCGTAAGCTTTACGGCAGTGAAGTTACCACGATGAACTATCTTATCACCGGCACCACCAACGACCTTACCGTTGGCGCAAACACGATTGATTCTCTTGTTGAGAACGATCAGTACGCCAATATAGTTCCCGGCCTTGCCGAGAAGTGGGAAGTGAGCGAGGATGGCCTTACCTGGACATTCCATCTTCGTCAGGGCACCTATTGGTACGACGCTGCCGGTCAGCAGCAGGAAGAAGTCACCGCCAACGATTTCGTGGCAGCGCTGCGCTATGTTTGCGACGCCGCTAACGACGCGGGCAACTTCTATATGGTAGACGGCTGGATAGTCGGCGCAACCGAGTATTACGACTATACCTCCGCTCTCCTTGAAGGCGAGACCCCCGAAGCGGTTGCTGCCGTTGAGGATATAGGCGTTGTGGCAGTTGATGATTACACGCTTGAGTATCATCTTTGCATACCTCGTCCGTATTTCGACACTGCGCTTCAGTATGGCCCCTATTGGCCGGCCTCCAAGACCATGCTCGAGCAGTATGGCGCAAGCTATGCGATAGACAATCAGAGCATGTGGTTCAACGGCGCGTACATACTCTCCACCTTTGAGCCCCAGAGCAGCCGCGTTTACACCAAGAACCCCGGTTATTGGGACGCTGCTAACGTTCACATCGAAACCATAGAAGAAACCTACAATTCAGAAGCCGCTACCCTCGCGCCGGAAATGTTCCTCCGCGGCGAAGTGGACTATGCTGAAATCTCCACCGACATACTCGACGATTGGCGCAACGACCCGGAAAAATCCCAGCAGGTCGCTCCCACCCGCGTTACCGGCGATTACAGCTATTTCTATGCTTTCAACTTCGAGCCCAGGTTCGATGCTGAATATGAGCCCGACAACTGGCGCATAGCCGTTAACAACGAGAATTTCCGTCAGGCGATATTCCACGGCCTTGACAGGATAACCGCCATACAGGCCACCTATCCTGAAAACGCCACAGAGCTTGTTCAGAACTGCGTAACCCCCGTTGCGTTCGCAGTAAACGCCGGCAAGGATTACACCAGCTATGGCGAACTCGCCGCTATCGCCGCTCGCGACAGCTACGACACCGCAGCAGCCGTTGAGTATATGAACAAGGCTAAAGAAGAGCTCGCAGCCGCCGGCTGCACCTTCCCCATAAAGGTCCTGCTTCCCTACAACTCCTCAATGTCCGACTGGGGCAATGAGTGCGTAATAGTTGAGCAGCAGCTTGAAGGCCTCTTTGGCGCGGACACCATTGATATAGTCATCAGTGCCTATTCCGGCCAGAGCTTCCTTAGCGACACCCGCCGCGCGGGCAACTACGCTTTGCTCAAGTGCAACTGGGGCGCAGACTACGCCGATCCTCAGACCTGGACCGATCCCTTCGTAGATGGCAACACCTACAACTTCGCTTATGACACCACCGAAAAGTGGGAAATAAACACCAAGGGCGAAGAAGTTGCCGCTATTCACGCTGAGTATCAGCGCCTTGTGGATCTTGCAAAGGCCGAGTATTTCGATATGGATAAGCGTTACACCGCGTTCGCGGCCGCTGAAGCTTACTATATCAGTCACGCCATGGTAATACCCTACGGCATCACCGGCGGTGATTTCCAAGCCTCCAAGCTCAACGTATTCGAGGGTCAGTTCGCAACCAGCGGCCAGTCCTCGCTGCGCTACAAGGGCCAGTATGTTTACACCACCGCTATGAGCACCGAGATGTTTGAAGCTCAGTACAACGCGTGGAAGGGCAAACTCGGCATAGACTAATATTGGGCAAAACGCCAATAAATGATTAACGGCGGCTCTGCTCCGCAACAGAATTAAAAGCGGAGCAGAGCTGTTTTTATAGGGAAGATTGCGGTTTGGGCAACCGAACCTGAAAGAGCAAGAGGAAAGCCATGCTAAAGTATTCTTTAAAAAGACTGGGACGCTCGCTCATAACGCTCGTTATCCTAATAGCGGTGATATTCTCACTGTTGCAGCTCATGCCTATCGAGGGATATTTCAAAAACTTCGAGAAAATGACGCAGACGCAGATAGATAACGGCCTTCGTGAGCTCGGTCTTAAAGACCCGCTGCCTGTGCAGCTTTTTAACTTCATCGTTAAGCTTTTACAGGGCAACCTTGGCGTATCGCATAAATATCGCGTGAACGCCGAAATCACAAAGATAATAGCGCCCAAAATATTGGTGTCGCTTAAATTCGGCCTCATATCAATGGCTGTGAGCTTGCCGCTGGGCATGGGTCTGGGCGCATTGATGGCGAGGAAAAAAGGCGGCATAGCCGATAAGCTCGGCAACGCCTACATAGTTTTCATACAGGCGGTGCCCAATGCCGTGTACTTCCTGTTTATCCAGCTTTACGGCTCAGACTGGTTCAATTTTAGTATGCTCTACAAGCAAACGCAATGGACGAGCATGATACTTCCGATAATATCCCTTGCGCTGCCCTCCATATCCACCTATGCCATGTGGCTTAGGCGCTATATGGTCGATGAAGCCAACAAGGATTACATAAAACTGGCGCGCGCCAAGGGCGTTAAAAATACGACTATATGGTTCCGCCACGTTTTCAGAAACTCCGTGGTGCCTATGGTGCAGCTTATTCCCTCGAGCATATTGCTCACCATATCAGGCTCCATATATGTCGAATCGCTGTATTCTATCCCCGGCATGGGTGGCTTGCTTGTGGACGTTATAAAGCAGCAGGATAATACGATGGTTCTGGCGCTTATAGTGCTCTACGCCGCGATGAGCATATTGGGACTGCTGCTTGGCGACGTGCTCATGGGCATAGTCGATCCGCGCATCAGCTTCACCAAGAAGGAGGGGTCGAGATGAGCAGATTTTCAGCAAGCGAAAGACGCGCTCAAAAGCTTGAAAAAAGCATTGAGGAGCAGGCGAAGCTGCTTCCCGTCGATGAGCGCGATGATATAACGATTGAAGAGGCGCAGGAGCTTCCCGCAGATGAATTTACCTTTGCGGCTTATGATGAGATGGCGGGCGAGCGCACGGGCTATTCAAACTATTCCTATTGGCGCAGCACGTTCCGCATGTTCTTTAGAAATAAGGTCGCAGTGGCAATGCTCGTTGTGATGGTGACGCTGCTCCTGTTCACGTTTATTCAGCCGTTGCTTCCTAATCAATATGATCCGACCATAGTTAACTATTGGCCGGAGGGTTCGCAAAAGACCGGCTTTATCAAGAATCAGGCGCCTAATGAAACGTTCTGGTTCGGCACGGATGAAATAGGCCGCGACCTGTGGAGCCGTCTGTGGGAGGGCACGCGCACATCGCTGTTCATAGGCATAGTGGTGGCGCTCATAGAAGCGGTGCTGGGTATATTGGCAGGTCTGCTGTGGGGCTATGTAAGGCAGTTGGATTTCCTGTTTACGGAAATATACAACCTGCTAAACAATATTCCCACCACCATAGTTTTGATACTCGCTTCTTATATAATGCGCCCAAGCGTGCCAACGCTCATTATCGCCATGTCGATAACGGGCTGGATAGGGCTTGCGCGCTTCATAAGAAATCAGGTGCTCACAATACGCGACCGCGATTTCAACCTTGCCTCGCGCTGCCTTGGCACGCCGACGCGCAAGGTGATAGTTAAAAATCTTTTGCCGCAGATGGTATCGGTCATTATGCTGCGCATGGCGCTTGCCATACCCTACGCCATAGGCAGTGAGGTTTTCCTTAGCTATATAGGCCTCGGCCTTCCTGTGGATACGCCGTCGCTTGGAACGCTTGTGAATAAGGGCAGAATACTCATGATGTCGCCAACGCTTAGGTATCAGCTTTGGTTCCCGGCGATAATACTTTCGGTTATAACTATATGCTTCTATCTCATCGGCAACGCCTTTGCGGACGCCGCCGACCCGAAGAACCATGTGTAAGAAGGAGGAGCATAAAATGGATAAAGAATTGATATTGCAGGTCAAGAACCTCAATGTAAAATTCAGCCTTCGCGGCAAGGTGCTTCACGCCATACGCGGCATAAGCATGGATCTGTATAAAGGCGAAAGC
>CAZUUR010000134.1:0-5662 GCA_964622815.1 uncultured Oscillospiraceae bacterium
CGTTTTGCCGGCGTTATTTTCGCGCAGTGTAACGCTCTGCTTATCATAATCCGCCTCGGCGTTTGCGCGAATGAGCCAATCGGCTATCAGCATTATCCTCTCAGTATCCGAGAGCGCGTCCATATCCACCCAATCCTCATCGCGCAAGGTTTCCTGCTTATCCTCTGCCGGGGTGGCCTGAGCGGGTTTTTCATCGTCGGCTTCTTCATATATTTCGCCTGAAAGGCGCAAAGCCACTATGCTGCCTAAACTGAGGCTGTTGATATATCTTTGCACGGACGAAAACGAAACGAAGCTCCTTATGTTAAGCTCGTTATCCGTGCCGTAGGCCTCGCTGTAGCCGCTCGCGCGGGCGGCTCTTAGCAGCTCCTTTGTGTAGGACGTGTGATAGCAGCGCACAAGCTCCGGCTGCACGCCGGTTACGGATTTAATTATTAGTCCGCTCGTGCAAAACACGTCCAGCAATTCATCGGAGGCTAATTGCTGCATATTCGCCTCGCCTTTCAAATTATAGCCGCCAATCCGAAAGCCCCTTGAAATTATTAGCCGCATGGCGTCCGCATTTTCCACCGCGTCCACGGCGGAGGCGAAGAATATAGCGTCCATATCGTATTTTAGCAAAGTGTCCGTTATATGCCGCATCACCTCTTCCGAAGCGACGTTTTCAAATATCAGCAGCACCTTATGCTCTGTTGAACCGCTTTTTGTAATCAGCTCAGCCTCATCGGCGCTGAGCCTTTCCTTCGCGGCGGCTATCTCGTCAGATGCGTCGTAGGTGGGTTTCACGCCCGCATACGCGTATATGGGGTCGCGGCTAAGCCGCACGAGTATGCAAGCGGCGACTATCACCACTATGGCAACGCCTATGAGCACCTGCACCTGTCTGTGCAAGGCAAAAAATTTCTTCTTTCTGCGTTTTTGCTCCATCGGCGTCCATACTCCTTTGTATTATGTAATTATTATAGGCCAAAACGTCTAAAAACGCAATTTTATGTTCTCACTATCGTGCGCTCCGTAAGTTCTGGCCATATCCGCCCGACATACGCCGCAAGTATAAACAAGAACATGCAAATAAAGGTAGATTTTGTTATATTTTTCGTGCTATACTTAGCATATTGTTGAGCGCGCAGTTCGCGCGCTCGGGAACGGGGCTAATTTACGCAAATGAACCGGGAAAACGATCAACTGCAAACAAAGGAAGCGCTGCTGCGCAAGCATTATAATGAAATTTCTGCGCTCACGCTCTCTTATTTAGCCGATAAGGAGCGCTCGCAAGCGGCGATAAAGGCCATATTTCGCCGTGCTTTTGCCGAGCTTGACGCCGGGGCTGACTCGGCGGCGGTTTCGCTCAAGCTTCACGGCTACGCTCTTGATGAGATTATGTCAATAAAGCAAGCCCAAGCGCAGCAGGACGCCAACGCGGCGCAAAGCGGGGACAATCCGCCCGCATACGCTCCGCCCGAGTCCAACAGCCACGAAGCCTCAGAGCAGGATCTTGGCCCAGAGCCATATAAAGGGCCTTCGCAGGACGAGCTTAACGCCGCGCCCACGCCGCATGAAATAACCGTAACTCCTCAAATGAAGGCACGCCGGCGCAAGCGCGCCCGCGCCGCCCGCGCAATACTTATTTTCAATATATTTGCCGTTCTGCTCATGCTATGGGTGGTGCTCGGGCTTCTGCGCCGCGTAGGCGTATTTCCCAATATTGATTTAGGCTATTTGTGGTTCAACGATAGTATTTTAAGGCTGTTTTAAAGGAGTCGATTATGAGGCATAACGAAGCGCTTAAAAGCGGCGCATATAAGCTATCCGTAGTGGGGCTTGGATATGTGGGCATGCCGCTCGCGGTGGCTTTTTCAAAGCAAACAAGCGTAATAGGCTTTGATGTAAACGAAGCGAAGGTTGCCCGCTATAAGGCGGGCGAGGACCCAACAAACGAGGTCGGCGACGAGGCGATAAGAGCCTGCACCGTGCTTTTCACGTCTGACGCATCAAGGCTAAAGGAAGCGCGCTTTCACATAGTGGCCGTGCCAACGCCTGTAAACGTGGATAAAACGCCCAACCTTGCGCCAGTGGCGGACGCCTCGCGTGTGCTTGGCGAAAATCTCATGCCCGGCAGCATAGTGGTATATGAATCAACCGTTTATCCCGGAGTAACAGAGGATATTTGCGTGCCCATCTTGGAGCAGGCGTCCGGGCTTAAATGCGGTGTGGACTTTTTTGTGGGCTATTCGCCCGAGCGCATAAATCCGGGCGATCGCGTGCATGTGCTTAAAAATATCACAAAAATAGTATCTGGCATGGACGATGTTACTCGCGATGAAATAGCGGACGTTTACTCAATGGTGGTGGATAATGTGTATAAAGCGTCGTGCATAAAGGTGGCCGAGGCCGCCAAGGTGTGCGAAAATTCACAGCGCGATATAAACATCGCCTTTGTAAACGAGCTTGCGATGGCGTTTGACCGTATGGGCATAAACACCAACGACGTTGTGGACGCGATGAACACCAAATGGAACGCGCTTGGCTTTAGACCGGGGCTGGTTGGCGGCCACTGCATAGGGTTGACCCATACTATCTCACATACGAAGCGGAGCTTATGGGCTACCACAGTCGCATAATAAGCGAGGGCCGCCGCGTCAACGACGGCATGGGCGCGTTCGTCGGCGAATGCACCGTAAAAAAGCTTATCGAGGCGGACAAGCTGGTACGCCGCGCCAAGGTTGCGGTAATGGGCATCACATTCAAGGAGAACTGCCCGGACGTTAGAAACTCAAAGGTCATGGATATAATTAAGCGTCTGCGCGAATACGGCATCGAGCCGCTCGTGTTCGACCCGTGCGCGGAGGCCGCCGAGGTAGAGCGCGGCTACGGGCTAAAGCTTTCAAGCATAAATGAGCTTCACGATATGGACTGCCTTATCTTTGCGGTAGCGCACGGCGAATACAGAGCCATGAGCATTGATGAGATAAAACGCTTCTATTTTTCAGGCACAAAGCCCGTTTTAATAGATGTTAAGGGCATTTTTAACAGAAAAGAGGCCGAGCACGCGGGCTTTGCCTATTGGGCAATGTAAATATCTGAACATCATTTTTTAAAAAAGCGGGGGATTTTTGAGTATGCCCGCTATTGCCGCTATATGAGCGGCTTTATTACGCCCGCTCATATAGATTAGCCCGCCCCTCCCTGCCTATTTTTCTCACCACGTCGAGCTTAGTAAGCACCGTAAGCGTGACCTGCGCCTCGGCAATGCGTATTTTCGCGGCGGCGGCAAGATTTTTCGCGGTGAAATTCTCCGGCAACGTTTGAGGAAGAAGGCTTAAATAATCGGCGTTTGAGGCTATCAGCTTCACGCCCGCCAGCGCTGTGGGTATGCGTTCATAACGAGTTGAGCCGCGCTTGCCGCCATTGCCCCAGCCGTCGAGCAGACGATATTCGTCCATATCTATAAGCAGCAGAAGCAGGCGAAAATTCGGGTGACAAACGAGCTTATCCAGCTTATACAGCTCTTTAAAAACATCAAAATAGCTGCCGCACTTAGGGCTTTTGCGCGGCGCTGTCAGCTCGGCCGTCTCCTCGTTGAGCCAAACGAGATATTTTGCGGCTGGTATTGGGTATACCACGGTAACACGCTCATTTTCAAGAAAGTGTGCGAGCTTTTTTCTTAGCGCGTTAAAGGCGCGCGTCTGAATTTCAAAAATGCCGTCGGAATTATAAACGTCCGCATAGCTGCGGCCTATTTTTATCTCATGCAGCGCGGCGTCCGGCTCAATAAAAAGCTTTAGCGCCGCGTGCAGCGTTTTTTCGCCCAAAGTGCCTATGCCCGCTCGCTCGCGCTCTACGCCGCACACCAAACGGCAAGCGTCCGCAAAGCGGCGTTCGCTTAGATATGCTATGCGCTTATCACAATTTATTTCCACGGAAATGATTTTAGCGCATTGCGCGCAGTATTACAAGCGCATCGCCATATCCACTGCCCAACCGGTAATGAGCGCAAACAAAATTGTAAACGCGATATACAGCATAAAGCGCTTTACGCCGAGCACAATTTTCACAGCTCCCAGGTTTGTGAGCTTTGTGGCGGGACCTGTTATCATAAACGCCGCCGCGCTGCCCATGCTCATGCCGTCGATAAGCCACTCGCGCAAAAGCGGTATAGTGCCACCGCCGCAGGCGTAGAGCGGCACGCCTATCGTGGCCGCCATTAAAACGCCAAAGCCGCGCTCACTTCCAAACAGGTCGGCAACAATATTTGCCGGCACATACCTTTGAAATATTGCCGAAAGCGCCACGCCTATCAAAAAATACAGCCCCGTCGCCTTTATGTTCCTGCCCAAATTTTTGAACAGCCTCAAAAACGGGTTGGGGTCCGTATCGCGGCTCACAGGCTCGTCAAAGCCGCAAAAATTAAAGAATGGCTTATTTCTGTAAACAATGCGCACCAAAGCGCCCGCCGCGATGCCGCAAATAAAGCATGAGACTACTCTTATCACGAGCGCAGTTGAGCCCAGCGCAGCGCTATAGATTATAAGCTGCGGATTTAGCAATATTGAGCTCATCATAAACGCGGCGAGCCAATCGTCCTTTACGCCGCCGCGCGAGAATGATGCAGCAAGCGGCACCGTGCCATACATGCAAAGCGGCGATGCTATCCCCAAGGCGCTCGCCGCGATGAGACTCCATGCCCCCATGCGCTCTTTCCCTTTTCGCATGGCGAGCACTGCGCCATGTATTTTATCCTTGAGAAACACCGATATTATTGAGCCAAGCGCCATGCCCAAGGCCCAATACGGCAATATCTGCATCAGCTGTACGCTGAAATAATACCATAGATATGTGGCCTCTCGCTCAAGCGCCTCAATCATCTATGTTCACCAAGAAATATTGGCGGCTGCCAAGGCCGATCTTCTCCGCATATTCAAGCGTGAGAAGGCCGTTTAGCGCCTCTATGCGCCTTATAAGCGAAGCGCCGTCATTTTCCTTCGCGCCGTATACTATATCAACGCACGCCATATCAAGCGCAACGGGGTCCAGCGAGGCGAGTATGCCAACGTCCGCCATTTGGGGCTTTTTCGGATGCCCAGAGCAATCGCAGTCAACGGAGAGATTATTCATCACGTTTATATAGGCTATCCTCTGGCCAAGCACGTCCACAACGGACTTTGCGGCCTCGCCCATCGACTCAAGAAATTCGTCCTGCTCGCCGCACCACGGATCGGTGTGACTCTTACCGCCGCTGTGGATAACGGCCTTGCCCTCGCTTGAGCCAAGACCTATGGAGATATTCTTTATCGCGCCGCCAAAGCCCGCCATGGAATGCCCCTTAAAGTGCGAAAGCACGAGGTAGGAATCGTAATTGGCAAAATGCGAGCCAACAAGATTTTCCGTCAGATGCTTGCCATTGGCTATCTCAAGCGGCAGCGAGCCTTCCTCATCGAGTATATCCACAGTGGCTATGGCCGTGAACCCGTGATCCTCGGCCACCTGATAGTGCATGGCGGTTTCGCCGCGCGACCCGCCATAAGCGGTGTTGCACTCAACTATAGTGCCATTCACATGCGCGACGAGGTCTTTTATCAAATTGGGATCTAGATAATAGCTCGCGGGCGGCTCGCCTGTTGAAAGCTTCACCGCCACATTGCCCTCAGGCGTCCAGTTGAGC
>CAZUUR010000135.1:0-5568 GCA_964622815.1 uncultured Oscillospiraceae bacterium
TTCGACGATTCGGATAAGCAATAAGCATCATATTGAGCGCGGCTCTTTTTGCGCCGCGCTCTTTGGACTTTTATATTTTGCTATAGGAGGAAGCAACTATGGATTACTCTAATCCTTCCTCTATCTGCATGGGCTGCATGGAGCCGCTGTCAAAGCCGGGCGGGTTTTGCACGCGCTGCGGCTTTAATAATGCGAAAAACAGCAATCTGCCGCATCAACTTCCCGTGTTTACCGTGCTAAACGGTAAATACACGGTGGGTCGCGCGCTTGGCGAGGGCGGCTTTGGCATAACCTATATAGGCATGGACCTATATCTTGACGTAAAGGTAATTATAAAAGAATTTTTTCAGCGGGATTGCGTTTCCCGCGATAACTCGGCGGCTTGCACATGCGAAAACGCCGAGCTGCTTTCAGCGCGGCTCGACAAATTCGCCGATGACGCGCGGCTGCTTTCAAAGCTTGCCGATAAGCGCGGCGTCGGTCGCGTGCGCGATTTCTTCCGCGCGAACGGCACGGCATACATAGTGCTTGAATATGCTAAGAGCGCCGCCCATTACGACGACCTCATGGCAGATTTATACACACCTGCGGCAGCGCCCATACCTGCGGAAACGCCAATAACGGCGGCAGCGCCCATACCGGCGGCAGCGCCCATACCGGCCGCGCCAGCGCAGGTGGCCGCGCAAGCACAAGCCGCTGCGTCCGCAACAACGCTCACGCAAGCCGCGCCGCCCGCGCAAGAGGCCGCCGCGCCCGTGCAGACGGAGCGCGAGGTCAAGGCGGGCGCGCCTAAAAAGACGCTTATAATAGCGGCGGCGGCCACGCTTGGCGCGGTGCTGATCGTGGTGGCGGTGCTGCTTTTAGCGGCTTCGTCGCGCAAAAACGCGTATGCACAGGCGCTTTCGCTGATAGACGAAGCTCAATATCAAGCCGCTATAACGCAGCTTGAAGGCATTCCCGCCGATTATCAAGACGCTCAGCTGCTTAAAACATACGCTAAGGGCGGCGCGCTCCTATCAGCAAAGGATTTTGCGGCGGCCAAGGAGCTGTATCTTTCTCTTGGCGATTATAAGGATAGTGCGGACTTGGCAAAGGAGTGCGATTATCAAAGCGCGATTTTGTGCATGGAACGCGGCGCGTATGATGAGGCAAAGGCGATATTCACCGTGCTTGGCAGCTATAAGGACAGCGCAGCCCTAATAAATGAGAGCAGCTACAAGCAAGCGCTCGCATTGATGGAGTCGGGCGAATATGTAAGGGCGAAGCAGATATTTTTCAAGCTCGGCTCGTATGCCGATAGCGCGGAGCTTGTTTTGGAGTGCAATTATCAATATGCCGTGACGCTCGCGGAGGCAGAAAAATATTTTGAAGCGTACAGCGCCTTTAGAGCCATAAGCTATAAGGATAGCGAGGAGCTTGCCGCCCAGTGCGCCCTGCTCGGGCTTGAGACGCTGCTAAATCAGCCGGAGGCGCTGCAAGAAAAGCTGACGCTTATTGTGCAGGAGCAGCCCGATATAACGGCGGAATTTATTACGGAGCACCAAGCGGAGCTTTTATAATGGCGTCTGATTTAATAGGCACGCAAAGCTATCGGGCGGCGGGGGAGCTGTTTGCCTGCATAGGCGAATATGAGGACAGCGCGGAGCTATTTAGTCTGTGCGACGCCTGCGAAGGCGCAACGGCGGCGGAGCAGGTGAAGCTTTTAAAGGAGTGCATGTATAACCACGGCGTTATCGCGGCGCTTATGTCAAAGCCGCTTATAAGGCGTTTTCTTGACGGCGAGTGGATGAAGGGCAGCACGCGCATACTCTATTTCTTTATTGAGGATAGCAAGTATCGCATGCGCTATAATATCGAAACCGTGCAAAAGCAGGTGACCAAGAACGATTATTACGGCGTGTATGAAAATACTCCCGGCGTGTTTTACACTTGCGACACGGGCGATAAAAATATAACGGATTGGTTCGCCATCACGATAATAGATAAAGACAATATAGAGCTTTACGTATTTAAGACCGACAAAACATATAGCCTGAAGAAAAAATAGCTAGGGAGGCAAAGGGGTATGGATATTTCAAACCTTAAATCAATCTGCATGGGCTGCATGGAGCCGCTGTCAAAGCCGGACGGGTTTTGCACGCGCTGTGGCTGGAATAATGCTATAAGCAACAACCAGCCGCATCAGCTGCCTATATTCACGGTGCTAAACGGCAAGTATATAGTGGGTCGCGCGCTTGGCCAGGGCGGGTTTGGCATAACCTATGTGGGCATGGATCTATACCTTGATACCAAGGTGGCTATAAAGGAATTTTATCCTGAAACCTGCGTTTCGCGCGAAGGAGTCACCTCGGCCACGGTGATGCCGTATTCGGGTGAAAAGGGTGAATATTTCGCAGCTCAGCGCGAAAAATTCGTTGGCGAGGCGAAGCTTTTGGCCAAGCTTGCTGATAAGCGCAGCATAGTGCATGTGCGCGATTTCTTCCGCGAAAACGGCACGGCGTACATAGTGATGGAATATGTTGAGGGAACTACCCTCAAGGATATAATCAAGCGCGAGGGCGGCAGGCTTAGGAGCGCATATCTTTTGAACCTTCTAAAGCCCATTATGGAGGATTTGGCGGCCATACACGCGCAAAATCTCATTCACAGGGATATAAGCCCGGATAATATAATGGTGCAGCCAAACGGCGAAGCGAAGCTGCTTGATTTCGGCGCGGCGCGGGAGACTGATTACGCGCAGCAAAAGAGCATGACGGTGAATGTGAAGCATGGCTTCGCGCCCGAGGAGCAGTATCGCACTCACGGCGCGCAAGGGCCGTGGACGGATATATACGCAATGTGCGCCACGCTTTACCATGCCGCCACAGGCACTATACCCGCGCAGAGCGTAGACCGCATGCATGAGGATACGCTTATAGCGCCAAACGGCCTGGGCGCGGACTTCACACCAAGGCAGCAAAACGCGATAATGCGCGGCCTCGCGCTAAAGGCGGAGGAGCGCTTCCGCTCGTTCTACGATCTTATGGGCGAGCTTTACGCCGAAATGCCCGCGCCTCAAGCCGGCGTGGCCGGCATGGCGGGCGTTGCGGGCGCTGCGGGCGTGACCGGCGCGTATCCCGCGTCCCAAACGGGGCGCACCTATGGCGCGTCAAGCGCTGATGATGGCAAAACCGTGCCGGTATCGGGCGGCGACAACGGCAAGCCGCCAACGTGGGCGGACGCTCCCCAAAAGCCCAAGAAAAAGCTGGGGCTTATACTTGGCATAGCGGCGGGCGGCGTGGCAATAATTGTGGCGGCGGTGCTCATATTATCCTCCGTATCGCGCGACAACAGCTATTCTCAGGCGCTCTCGCTGCTTGCGGGCGGCGATTATCAGGCCGCGCAGGATAAATTCGCCGCGCTTCCGGACGATTATGAGGACGCGGATCTGCTTGAACAATACGCCAAGGCGCAGGCGCTTTTAAAGGCGCAGGATTATATTGCGGCGCGCGATGCATTTGAAGCGCTGGGCGATTTTAAGGATGCAAAGGCTATGATAGGCGAGTGCGACTATCAGCGCGGCAGCAGCCTTATGGGCGCTGGCCAGTATGAGGCGGCGATAGACGTGTTCAAGGCGCTTGGCGGTTATCAGGATAGCGCCGCGCTCATAGAGCAATGCAAATATAAATGGGCGGCAAGCTTATATTCTCAGGGCAAATATTCCGATGCGCAAAAGCTTTTCGAGCAGCTTGGAAGCTATGAGGACGCCCCTGCGCAGGTGACGGAGTGCAAATATATGTCCGCCAAGTATCAGCTTGAGCACAATCAATATGAAAATGCATACAACTCGTTTTTATCAATAAGAACCTATAAGGATAGCGAGGGGCTTGCCATAAAGGCGATGACGGCGCTTATCGAGGCTTCGTCCAGCGCGGAATATGTATACGATAAGGTCAAGGATTTGGAAAATGATATAGATGAGGCGGGCGGGCAATACGTTGTTGACCATCTTGCGGACATATATAGTTATGCGAGCAGCTTTGTGAGCGAGGCAAAGTTCGATAAGGCGGCGGATATGTTTTCATGGGTAGCGGCCGCGGAGTATGAAGATAGCGCGGCTATGGAGGCGGCCTGCAAGGAAGCGGCGGCAGCAACCACCAATAAGGCCGTGGTGGCGGCGCTTAGAAGCGTTGCGCACAACGACGGCGTGAAAAAAGCCATGATGCGTCCGGAATATTTTGAAGTGTTCTTGCTTGGAAAGTGGCTCAAGGGGAGCACGCAGGTGATGTATTTCGAGCCGGACGGCGATGTTTATCATCTCACGTTCGATAAGGACTATATCAAGAAGCCCACGAGCGACGAATATTACAATGTCCGCAGCGACGGCTCGGGCGAGTTTTACACCTGCAAGCAGCAAGGCGAAAACAAACAGGATTGGTTTAAAGTGACTATATTGGACGGCACGCATATAAACGTGTATGTATATAAAACAGATAAAACCTACGAATTAAAGAGGAAATAGAGGGAGGACAAAGTTATGAACATGCAGCAATGCCCAAACGGCCATTTTTATGACCAGTCAAAGACACCTACTTGCCCCTATTGCTCGGGCGCGAGCGATTCTTCCGGGTGGAATCCGGCGAATGCTTCCGTGGGCAGAACTGCGCCGATGATGCAGCAAAGCGGCGGCTTCGATTCCTCCATAGGCCGTACTATGCCTGTGGGCGCGATTGATGACGACAGGCGCACCGAGGCGGTGATACGCAAGAACATCGGCATAGACCCGGTGGTAGGCTGGTTCGTGTGCATAATGGGCGCGGACAAGGGGCGCGATTATCACATACACGATGGCAACAACGCAATAGGCCGGGGCGACAAGATGGATATAAGCATACAGGGCGATTCCACCATATCCCGCGATGATACGGCTACTGTTAGCTATATTGGCAAGAGCAAGCAATATTTCCTCACGGCGGGCAAGGGCCGCAACATAATGCTCGTTAACGACGCGCCGCTCCTGCCCTCGCAGACGAGAGAGCTTAAAACGCGCGATATACTCGCCTTTGGCGAAACCAAGCTTATGTTCATACCCTTCTGCGGAGAGGAGTTTGATTGGGAGTGAGGCTTATTAAGACGGGCTATACCCATCACATAGGCTATCGCTCTTATCAGCAGGATTCCTTTGGCATATCGCCGCAAGACGAGCCCAAGGGAGTGCTCGCCTTAGTTGCCGACGGTATGGGCGGGCTTGCGGGCGGTGAGCTTATCTCCGCGCTTGTCACGGCCACTGTACTGCGCTCCTTTTTTGCCGCAAGCGACGCGGCTTCCGGCAGGGAGATCCTTCTAAACGCGCTCAGCGCGGCTTCCGCCCGTGTGAACGATCTGTTGGCGGAGCCGGGGCGGAGCGATGGCGGGAGTACGCTTGTGGCGGTGCTCATAAGGGACGCGGGCTTTGATTTTATCTCGGTTGGCGATTCTAGGATATGCCTTTTGCGTGCGGGCGCGACCGCGCTTGAGACGATAAACTCGCCGCATGTGTATGCCGTGGAGCTTGACGAAATGGCGGCACGCGGCGAAATAAGCCAAGAG
>CAZUUR010000136.1:0-5565 GCA_964622815.1 uncultured Oscillospiraceae bacterium
GGAAATACTGAAAATCCTTCTTTTTCTGGCGTTTTTGCTTATTTACGCCACCATACTTCAGTTTTTTGACAGGAAGCTGTATGCGCGTCTGCAAAATCGCATAGGGCCGCCGTGGTATCAGCCTGTGGCGGACTTTTTCAAGCTGATAGGCAAGCAAACGCTTATCCCGTCGGGCGCTAACAAGACGATGTTTCGCGTGATACCGCTTTTCGCGCTTGCCGCCGTGGCGACGGCATTTATGATGCTGCCAGTGTGGGGAAACGCCGCGCTCGTCTCATTTGAGGGCGATGTTATTGTGGTGCTCTACCTCATGGCGATACCGTCGCTTGCGATGTTTCTCGCGGGCTGGTATTCGCGCAGCCTTTATGCAACGATAGGCGCAAGCCGCGTTGTGACGCAGATTTTCGCATACGAAGCGCCGCTTTTTCTTTGCGCGCTCGCGCCGACGCTTATCTCAGGGACGTGGAGCATATCCTCAAACCTGCAATTTTACTCGCAGCGGCCGCTTCTCGCGCTGATAAACCTTCCTGCCGCGGTTGCAATGCTTGTGACTGTGCAGTGCAAGCTTGAGCGCACGCCCTTTGACGCGCCTGAGGCCGAGACGGAGATAGTTTCAGGGCCTATGGTGGAGTATGGCGGAAGGTATCTTGCGATATTCAAGCTTTCAAAGGATTGCGAGCTTGTGACGCTTTCCTCGGTGTTTGCGGCGATATTTCTGCCGTTTACAAGCGGCGTAAAATGGGCGGATTTCATTTTATACATTGCAAAAACGCTTGCGGTGCTCGTGGCGCTGTGCCTTGCGCGCGCGGCCACGGCGCGGCTTCGCACGGAGCAGATAGTGAGCCTTTGCTATCGCGTGCTGCTGCCTGTGGGCATTTTGCAGCTTGTTATCAATCTGGTTGTCAGGGGGTTTGTGATATGAAAAATTTTGCGTGGGCGCTTTTGCGCGGCGCTTTCAAAAAGCCCGCGACCACGACGTATTTTGGCGGCGATATGCAGCTCGACAGCCGCGTAAGGGGTCTTTTAAAATATGATAAGACCGCCTGCGTGGCCTGCGGCCTTTGCATGAAGGATTGTCCAACCGGCGCGATAAAGGTGGTGAACGAGGGCACGAAGGACGAGAAAGACATGCACGCGTATCTCGATACGGGCAAGTGCATTTTTTGCGGCCAGTGCGCCGATAGCTGCGCGAAAAAATGCCTGTCGTGCTCAAACAACGTTGACCTTGCCAAGCTCGATAAGGACGGTTTGACGGTGGAATTGTGAGGCGCGTGGGTGCGTGCGGCGTGTGGGCGTATGGCGTGCGTGGGTGTGCGGCGTGTGGGCGTATGGCGCGCGTAGGTGCGCGGCGCGTGTGGCGCGTGGGTGCGGTGCGGCGCGTGTAGGTGCGGCGCGTAGGTGTGCGGGTATGTGACGCGTGTGGCGCGTGGGTGCGTGGCGCGCGTGAGTGCGGCATTGGCGCAAGACGCGGCATGTGCATGGTGGGCGCGGAATGGCGGACACATAAGGAGGACTATGGAAAAACAGCTTGCGGCGCTTAGTCCGCTTTTTAATTTGCGCGTTGCCATATTTGGCGTGGGCGCGAGGCTGCGTATGGACGATTATGCCGGCATGGCCGCGATAGACGCGCTTGTATCCCGCAATATTGCGAGCGACAGGCTGCTGCTCGTATCCGGCGGCAGCGCGCCTGAGAACCTCACGGGCGTTATTCGGGCGTTCAAGCCCGATGTGGTGATAGTGATAGACGCGGCCGAGATTGGTCTTACGCCCGGCGAATACAGGGTGCTAGACCCTGAACGCATCGCCGGCGCAACATTTTGCACGCACATGCTCCCCCTCCCCGTAACGCTTCATTATCTGGAGCAGACCTGCGGCTGCCAAAGCGCATACATCGGCATACAGCCCGCGTCCACCGAGCAGGGCATAGGCCTTAGCGCCAAGGTGGAAGCAGGCGTCGCGCGGCTGGCGGAGGAAATAGCCGAAATGGCGAAATGGGCGCAAGATGAAAGCATGAGTGGAAGATGAAGGAGCAAATACAATAATTCCTTGCGATGAGGAGAACGCGAAGCGTTCTCCCAAAGCCAAAGTAATAGCAGAAGCGACACAGTCGCTTCTGGTTTTGAGCGTTGTGACATAGCGGAGAACGCAAAGCGTTCTCCCAAAGCCAAAGTAATAGCAGAAGCGACACAGTCGCTTCTGCTATTACTTTGGCGATATGTACATCATAGAAATTATCGCTTCTACCGTGCGGGCGGGCAGTATGCGCTTTAAAAACACAAAAAACTTATATTTCACGCCCGCAACGGTGCGCACGGGCGGGTTCTTTTTGCCGGTGAGGCGTAAAATCTCTTTGGCGATGGTGTCAGGGCTTGCGCCGGTAGTCTCGTCATGCTCCATCTGCGCAACAGCGCCGCGCATTTTAGCATACTGTGTGGATTTCGCGGCTTGAGTGAACATGCGGTTGCCGGTAAAGCCTGTCTTTATATCGCCGGGCTCAACGAGCGTCGCTTTCACGTTGAACGGCATAAGCTCTATCCTAAGCCCCTCCGTCATCGCCTCAAGCGCACATTTTGAGGAGCTGTAAAGCGTCTGAAAAGGAATTGAGTATATGCCGCCCACCGAGCCGATATTCACAATAAGCCCGTTGCGCTTTTCGCGCATATACGGCAGCGCCGCGCGCACCATGCGTATCACGCCCGCGTAATTGGTGTTCATCTGCTCAAGCGCTTCCTCGCCGGTGCAGTCCTCCACTGCGCCCGCAATGCCATTGCCAGCGCAGTTCACGAGCACGTCTATGCGCCCCTCTCGCGAGATCACCTCGTCAACGGCGGCTTTGGCGCTATTTGAATTGGTCACGTCGAGCTTTATGGCGGTGTAGCCCTCCGCCGCTTTCTCACCCGTGACCGCGCGACGGCTGCCGCCATACACCGTGAAACCGTTTTTCGCAAGCATTGCCGCCGTAGCGCGGCCTATGCCTGAGCTTGCGCCCGTTACAAGCGCTATGGAGCCATACACTGATGTTGACATAATACCCTCCCTAAGAAATAATAAAATCCATCGCCGCGGCGTACATCTTCTCCCTCACGTCCGGCTTGTCACCTTCAAATTCCAACACTGATACGCACTCATTTTGGCGCACCAAGTCGAGAAATGGCGTTGACGCTTTTTGGATAACCCCGATCGTTTTTTGGGGCGACATGAGAGCGTCAAGCACCGCCTTTTGGAAGCGCGTCGCTTCCTGTTCAAGCCTGCCAAGCTCGTCAAGAAGTAATATGCGTCCGGCAAATTCCGCTTTGTTTTGGGCGTTTTCGATAAAGGCCGCGGCATCGTCAAACGCATTTGGAAATATGTGCGCGAAATTCCCGCGCTCGGAGGCGGGCACAGAGCTTTGCGCACTGGCATTTTCGGTTGCACCCATTTTGGCGCAATATGACGCGTCGGCGCGAGATGTGGCGACGAGCCTTGGCGCGCCCTTTTGCATGGGCAGGCCGCCGTTCCCTGTGACCGAGACGATAAAAATATCGGTGTGCGTGGGGCTTGAATGCTTCACTTTATATGTCATGAGGCCAAAAAATGCGGAACCGGAACACGCGAGCGCTTTGCACACAGCGTATGTTTTGCCGGTTCCCGATGGCGCGGAAAGAAATAATGCGGGCATTTTGCGCCTCCGTAGTGGGTGTGGAAATTTGAGCGCGGTTTTGCGCGGAACAACACAGCCTGTTTTGCGGGCAAGCCGCTGCTGACAGGGCAAGCTATTGCCGACAGGGTAAGCCGCTGCCGACAGGGGGAAGCTGTTGCCTACTCGAAGTATTCCGCAAAGCGCCTGTCTGCGTCGGCCTTGAGTGCGGACATAAACGCGCGATAGTCTGAAATCAGGGTTTTGGCCTCGGCGGTGAGCACCGCGCCGCCGCCGCTTCTGCCGCCTATAGAGGTGTCCAGAAGCTTATATTTGAGCGCGGTCTCGGCGTCGTTGACAATGCGCCACGCCTTTGAATACGCCATGTTCATTTCCTTTGCGGCGCTGCTAAGCGAGTTTCGCTCGCCCACCCGTTCGAGCAGCTCCAACAGACCGGGGCCAAAGCATTTCTCGCCATCGGAATACAGGCGCACCGACATGCGATAGCTTACGTCGGTTAAATAAGGCGCTTTACTCATTGGTTTTCTCCGCCATAAGCAGTTGATAAAGCCCGTCGAGGCTGTCGCGATCGAAATATTCGATTATGACGCGGCCGCGCTTTGATGTGCCCTCTATATTCACCTTCGTGCCGAGCTTTTCGCGCAGCGTGTCCTCGGCGAAGCGAATTTCCGAATCCTTGAGTTTTTTGCGTTTGACCGGCTTGACGGGCTGATTTTCCTCGGAAAGCTGTTTTGCGCGCGCTTCAACATCGCGCACGGAAAGCCCGTTTGCTACCGTTTCTGCGGCAAGCTTTTTCTGAAGCGTCTCGCTGCGAAGTCCGGCTATGGCGCGCGCGCTGCCTGCGCTTAGCTCGCCCGATTTTATGCGCTCCTGCACATCGCCGGCGAGCGAGAGCAGACGCAGCGAGTTGGCTATCGCGGGACGGCTCTTGCTAAGGCGCGACGCGACCTCCTCCTGCGTAAGGTCGTGCTGCTGCATGAGGAATTTTATGGCCGCCGCTTCTTCGATGGGGTTTAGATCCTCGCGCTGAAGGTTTTCAATGAGCGCTACCTCCATCACCTGCGCGTCGTCAAAATTCTTTACGATGACGGGGACTGCGCTTAGCCCCGCTATTCGCGCGGCGCGATAACGGCGCTCGCCCGCTACGACGGTGTAGCGGTTGTCGTTCTTGCGCACGATTATGGGCTGAACCATGCCGTGGCGCGTTATGGACTGCGCCAGCTCATCGAGCTTTGCTTGGTCGAAGCTCTTTCGGGGCTGCTCGCGGTTGGTGTCTATAAGATTTACGTCGAGCTGGAGCACGCCCTCCTGGGGCGTTTCGGTGAAATCACCGAGCAGGGCGTCAAGCCCCTTGCCAAGACCTTTGCGTAATGCCATTATTCTACCTCCTTAATGACGCGCTTGCCGCGCGGTGCGGGATCTAAGCAATTTTAATTGCGCGGATTGTGCCCGGACGGGGTGTGGGTGCGGTGCGGGCGTGCCCCGCGTGGTTTTGATTGCGAACCGTAGGGGACGGCAAAACCGGAGGTTTTGACGTACCGGGGCGCGCAGCCCGAAACGGGGGTAATGCGAGCATGTCGCAAAACGGCGGGGACGGCGTTCCCTACGGGGGTGCGCCGGAGGCATACGAGTGCAAACCCGCACACCTCATCAGTCACGCTACGCGTGACAGCTTCCCCTCAAGGGGAAGCCTATTTCCCACCGCCGCGTGCGGGAAAATCCGGCGGGCGGATAATATCCGCCCCTACGGGGTGCGCCGGAGGCGCTCAAGCGTTTCCAAAGCTTGGGTCGAAAAAATACCCTAACTGTTTCTTCCAAGAAATTCCTTTGCTAAAGCCGTATACGCTTGAGCGCGTAAACCGCAGCAAAAATGCAATGCATTTTTCAAGGCGCTCAAGCGTTTTCGAAGCTTGGGTCGAAAAAATACC
>CAZUUR010000137.1:0-5503 GCA_964622815.1 uncultured Oscillospiraceae bacterium
TATATTGAATAGCTGAAAGAATATCGTATCGAAATACAAAGCTATCAGCAGCGCTACAGGCACGAATATGCGTCTCATTCTTCCGCCCCCGCGCCGTTTGAAGCATCAGCCACTATCACCATTACTTCTTCAATATGCGTAAAATCCACTGTGGGAACGATAACCGCATTGACCTCAACGCTCGATTGCCCTTCCACCTGCTTGACAACCTCGGACACCTTACCCACCGTGATGCCCTTTGGATATACGCCGCCAAGCCCATTTGTAACTATGAGGTCGCCCGGCACCAAATCTGAGCCGGAAGGCAGCAGGTATAGCTCCATAAACGCGCTCTTTGTGGGGTCAAGCGCGCCGCGAAGCATAGCGTTATCGCGCGTACGTTCAACCATTACGCCCACATTGGCGCTTGAATCTATAACGGTTGTCACCTTGCTCCACGTTGCGCCAACGTCGGTTATTCTGCCAACGAGACCCGATGAATTGACAACCGCCATATCCTTTTCTATGCCACGGTTACGTCCGGCGTTTATTGTAAAAGTGCTAAACCAAACGCCTTGATTTTTGCCTATGGCAACGGCGGTAACATAAGTGTAGTCCGGCGTAGTTTCAGTATAGTCAAGGAGGGATTTAAGCCGCTTGTTCTCCTCCTGCTCCTTTTTAAGCTCGTTTTCAACCTGTTCAAGCTGCGCGAGCCTTATTTGCAGCGTTTCGTTTTCCTTATCGGCGTCGGTTGTCTTGAACACGCGCTGAAAGAAATCGACTATTGCGTTTGAAGCGTTGGCCGCAAACGTTTGAATAGGCTGTATCACGCTTCCCGCCGCACTCTCAACAAACGTGACCGATCGTTCGCCCGCGCTTATCGCCGCGAGCGCTATGAGCAGCACCACGGCGATGAGAGTAATTATGAAAGCCTTGTTTCTAAATAAACCCTTCATCTATTAGGGCCATACTCCTTTGTAAACGATATTTTCTATTATAAACGCGCACCAAGCTGTTAGCAAGGCACGCGTTGAAAACGTTACATTATGTTTATGGAATTAGCCCTGTGCCTCCTCATACACCTCATCAACGTGTGTTTGCTCAAGCTGCATAAGTGCTCCGCGAATGACCGACTCAAACGGGCTTTCATCGAGATACACCTTTAAGCGGGTTTCCTTGGCAATAAGCGCGTCAAGACCCTTTAGCAGCGAGCTGCCGCCGCTCAAGGTTATGCCGTTTGAAATAAGGTCGCCCGCAAGCTCCGGAGGCGCGGCGGCAAGCACGCTCTTTACGGCTTCAACTATTTCGCCAAGCCTTGGCGCTATTGCGGCGGATATTTCAATGCTGTTTACAATAATGCTTTCAGGCAGACCCGTTTTAACATTTCGTCCGCGCACCTGCATGCGCTCTATTTTCACTGGCATGGCGTGACCCAATGTGCGCTTTATATCCTCCGCCGTCCTCTCGCCTATCATAACGCCGTATTCGCGGCCGATGTATGCCGCGATGGCGCTGTTTAAATGCGCGCCGCCCACTCGTATAGAGCGGCTCGCCGCCACTCCGCCCAAGGCGACTATCGCAATATCGCAAGTTCCGCCGCCTATATCCACTATCATTGAGCCTACGGCGTCCATAACAGGCAGGCCTGCGCCCATTGCGGCGGCAAGCGCCTCATCAATAAATGTAATTTTTCGTGCGCCTACGCTGCGCACCGCATCAACGAGCGCGCGTCTTTCAACCGTGGTTACGCACATGGGCAGGCACAGCGCAAGGTCTATGCCAAGCGCACTAACGCGTCTTGTGTTAAGCGCCGAACATACGTAGCTTTTGAGCATTGCACAGCAAAGCTCGCTATCCTGTATTACGCCCTCGCGCATAGGATATTTAACCTGCACTCCGCCAGGAGTGCGGCCAAGCATTTTCAAAGCGTTTGCGCCCACAGCGATAGCCTCACTCTCCCCATCGCTTAGCAAAAGTGCGCTCGGACCGCGCTCGACTATGCCCTTGTTTTTAAGCGCGACTATTGTGTTTGCCGTGCCCAAGTCTATCGCCATGCCCTGCATAAATAATCTCATATAACCTCCCAAACTAACCTTTCGTTATTGGGAAGTATTTACATAAAAGACGCCGCGTATACAACACGCGGCGTAAGGTTTAAGATGTTATAGATATAATTTTCTCTGTTAGCAGCGCTATAAACTCCTTATTTGTGGGCTTGCCCCGTTCCTCGCTGAGTGTATTGCCAAATGCGGTGTTTTGCGCATACATTGAGCCGTGCGACCATGCAACATCTATTGCGTGGCGCATATCGCGCTCCAGATTTTTAACGTTCACGCCCAGCATCTGAGCAATATCCTTATAGACGCTCTTTGTGGCGATAACCCCGCCTGAATATTTTTCAACACAGTACACTATGCAGTATTTAAGATATTTATATCCCATAAGGTGCGGCTGAACGCCAAGCATAAGCATATATTCACTCACCGCCAGCTCCACCGTCTGCTTGTCCGTTACCAGCCTCGTGCGCGCCTTGATAGGCTCAACGTCGCTGCGAACATACCTGTCGAGCTTTTCTACCACGTTTTTAGGAGAGGTGGGCATGGCAATAAACCTAATGCGCGGATAATTTTCAAGCGCGCTCAGCATAGCGTTGTTAGTCATTGAGCTTAGCACCACGACCAATGTTTTCTCAAGCATAAGCTCCTTATAAAGCGAGCCTATAAAGCTTATAGCGTCCGAGCCGCAAAGAAGCGGGTCGATAATCAAAATATCCGGCAGGCAGCTTGAAACTTGCTTGAGAAATGCTTGAGCGTTATTTGAGCTTCCAAGCAGTTGATAGCTTGCATGCGTGTTGAGCTCGGCGTTTAGGCTATCTAAATAAGCGCCGTTATTGCACGCGACGAATACTGTATGGGTGGTCAACGTGGTCATTTCTTTACTCCCAATCAAATTTAGTTATGTTAACATGCGCGGTGCCGTTTGCCGCTCTTTTATGCTGAGCCTTACGATGCACGATATGATACTAGCACCTCGGCGCACAAATGTCATAGATTAGACAGAAATTGACAAGAATTTCCAATTAGCAACAAATTTGAAATGATAACAACCGAGTTGTTGGCCTAACGAATTCCTAGCTGTTCAAGCATCCATACCGCATATACGCAATAGCCCTTGAGCGGGTCGTTGATAAAAACATGTGTTACCGCGCCAATAAGCTTACCGTTTTGCATAAGCGGACTTCCGCTCATGCCCTGCACAATACCCCCTGTTTTGGCGATAAGTGCGGGATATGTGACCTTTATCACCATGCCCTTTGTGCGCGCACCCGCCTCACCCTGCGAAAAAAGCCTTATTATTTCACAATCATATTCCTTCACCCCCTCGTTATCAATGCTTGTTAGCAGCTTTGCGGGACCGAGCACGGCTTCATCGGGATAGGCCAGCTCAACTCCGCTTTTATATAAAGGATTTTCGTATTCGCCATTCATGGTGCCAAATATTCCAACGGCGGTATTATTATATATATCGCCAAGCTTCTGGCTATTCCTGGAAAAAGTTCCTCTTAGCTCACCCGGCGTGCCTTGCATGCCTATGGAAATGCCGGCGATCTCAGCCTTAACTATCTCTCCCTTTAGCACCGGAAGCACCGTGCCGGTGTCCTGATTGGTTATGGCGTGACCGAGTGCGCCGTAACCGGTGCCGTCAAGCTCCATAAATGTGAGTGTGCCTATGCCAATAGTGCTGTCCCGCACCCACATGCCAAGCCGCGCAACGCCGTCCGCCAAATCGCGTACCGGCTCTATATCCACCGATTTACTCTCACCGTCGCGCAACAGCTTTAATGTTACCTTTTCGCCCTCAAGCATACACTCCGAGCTTATGCGCGCTATCTCCTCGCCCGTGTCCACATTGACGCCGTTCATTTCAATAATTATATCGCCCGGCTGCACGCCCGCGTCGGCTGCGGGTGAAACCATATCGCCATCATGGGCAATTTTACCCATGCCAACCACCACCGCGCCGTCCGTATGCAAAGATATGCCCACGGCCTCGCCTCCCGGCATGAGATACACAGCCTTTCGCGAGAGCAGCGTTATTTCGCGCAGCTTAACTCCGAACAGCTCTACGCTTATATGCGCGCGTCCCGGCACATCAGCGCTCTGAGCGCCTACGTCCTTGAGCGTTTGGGAAAATAGCGCGTCAACCTCGACGCCCTCGTCAGCCGTTAATTCAAAGGGTGCTGTGATGCTTTGAAAAAGCGATATGTCTTTTTCATTATCTATATATATTTCATCGGGCAGCTTTTTAAGCGCCGTGACCTGCGGAAGCATGCTAAAGGCTATTGTGACCGCGCATACCGCGCAGCCAAGCAGCTTGCCTATACAAAGGACTCCGTTTTTATTCATTATAATCACCGAAAGTTCACCTATATATTAGGCGCTTGTGGTGATTTTCGCCGTCGCGCCCACACTTAGAGTTGACGCGAGACAAGCTAATTATGCCATGATAAATCTAGTTTTATTTGGTATCGCGCTTTATTTTTTCCGCGCGCACTATAAGCTCCAATGAATGTTCGCGCCCATGCTCAGAGCCGCTGCCGCCATCCATCATATCGGCTATGCTCTTGACGCGCTCCTCTCGCGAGAGCGGTGCGACGCTCACGCTGGTGCTCTTGCCATCGGTTTGCTTTTTTACCATAAAATGTATATCAGCAAGCGCCGCTATCTGCGGAAGATGCGTTATGCAAATAACCTGCGCACCGCTCGCTATCTCAAGCATTTTCTCGCCCACCGTGGCCGCGGCAGCGCCGCTTATGCCGGTGTCTATCTCGTCGAATATCATTGTGCCCACGCAGTCGAGCTTGGCAAGTATCGCCTTAAACGCGAGCATTATGCGCGATATTTCACCGCCGGACGCCACCTTGGCAAGCGGCTTTAGCGGCTCGCCCGGATTGGCGCTTAGCATAAACTCCACCATATCCGCGCCCGACTCGCACACTGAGGAATAATCGTCACACTCTATTTTGACCGCTACCTTCGCACGCGTAAGGCCAAGCCTTTTAAACTGCTCGGTAAGCTCGGCTTCAAGACGCTTTGCGGCCTTTTCCCGCACGGAGGTTAGCTTCTTGGCTTTTTGCGCATAAAGCTTATCGCATGCAAGAAGCTCTTTTTCAAGCTTTTCGCGCCTTGCCTCCATGCTTGTTATGGTATCCAAACGCGCCCTGCTATTATCCAAAAACTCACTCACAGCTTCAATCGTGCCACCGTATTTGCGTTTTAAGTGGCTCAATAGCTCAAGACGCTCCTCAATTTGATTTAGCCGCTCAGGATCTGCTTGCACATTTGCCTCGCTATCACGAATTAAAAATGCGCAATCCTCAAGATTATAGTATATATCAAGCAAACGCTTTGCCGTTTCCTCGTATTCGCTATTAAATTTTTCAATAGCCACAAGCTGGCGCTGCGCTTCCTTAACGGCGCTTAACGCGCCTGAAAGCTCGTTATCATCGCCCGAAAGGCACACG
>CAZUUR010000138.1:0-5501 GCA_964622815.1 uncultured Oscillospiraceae bacterium
ATATTGCAGCCTGGTGCATGTCGCACGAGAGCGCGTCATTTGGGAGCGTTTCGCTTCCGTCAGACACGTCCTTATATAGCGCAGTACCATACTCAAGTATCAGCGAATACGCGCTTATATGGCTAAACCCAAGGCCGCAAAGGAGCTTTGCCGTAAGCTCAACATCTAAAACGCTCTGTCCGGGCAAGCCATACATCATATCGGCGTTTAAATTGGTGAAGCCAGCGGCGCGCGCCATTGTTGCGCAGCTTTCAACCTGCTCTGCCGTGTGTATGCGGCCAAGGCGCGAAAGCAGCGCATCGGACATGCTTTGAACGCCCATTGAAAGGCGGTTTACCCCCATGCCGCGATATTCCTCCAGCTTTTCAATGGTTAAAGTGCCCGGATTGCACTCTATTGTGAACTCGGCGTCAGACGCAATATTAAGCGCGCTGCGCGCAGCGGTGAATATGCGTTCAAGCGCGCCGCATGGCAGCGCGGACGGCGTGCCGCCGCCAAAAAACACGGTGTCAAAGCGCATGGAGCTATAAGGCTCCGCGCACGCGCGAAGCCTTATTTCATTTTCAAGCTGGATAATATAGTTTTCTACTAAGCTCGCGTCCGAAAGCCGCGCGAAAGAGGGGAAATCACAGTAGCGGCATTTTTGAAGGCAAAAAGGGATATGGATATACACTCCCGCCATCAGTTTATACGCAAAACGCTCATAAACGCCTCGCTCGGCAGCGAGACCGTACCTATCTGGCGCATGCGTTTTTTGCCTTCCTTTTGCTTTTCAAGCAGCTTTTTCTTTCTTGTAATATCACCGCCATAGCACTTGGCCAAAACGTCCTTACGGACGGCTCTCACCGTCTCGCGGGCGATAATCTTGCCGCCTATCGCGGCCTGTATGGGAATTTCAAATTGCTGACGCGGAATTACCTCCTGCAATTTTTCCGCCACGGCGCGACCTTTGGCGTATGATTTATCGCGATGGACTATCGTTGAGAGCGCATCGCACATATCGCCATTTAGAAGGAAATCAAGCTTTACAAGGTCTGAGGGCATATACTCCTTTAGCTCGTAATCAAAAGAGGCGTAGCCGCGGCTTCTTGACTTTAGCTGATCGAAGAAATCATAGATTATCTCATTGAGCGGCAAGGTATACTGGAGCTTTACGCGAGTTTCTTCTATATATTTCATATCAATAAAAATGCCGCGCTTGTCCTGACAAAGCTCCATTATAGTGCCGACGTATTCAGACGGAGTCATTATGTTGGCGGAAACCATTGGCTCCTCCATTTTGGCAATATCGGTGACGGAGGGCATGTTGCTCGGGTTATCGAGCAGCATAACCTCGCCATCTGTCTTTATTATGCGATAGATAACGCTCGGCGCTGTGGTAACAAGGTCAAGGTCGAACTCACGCTCGAGGCGCTCCTGAATTATTTCCATGTGCAAAAGGCCAAGGAAGCCGCAGCGGAAGCCAAAGCCAAGCGCCATGCTGGTCTCCGGCTCGTATGAAAGCGAAGCATCGTTTAGCTTGAGCTTTTCGAGCGCATCCTTGAGGCTTTCATAATCCGCACCGTCGGCGGGATATATGCCGCAAAAAACCATCGGGTTGACATGCTTATAGCCCGGTAGTGCCGCCTTAGCGGGGTTCTCGGCATCGGTAATAGTGTCGCCCACCTTGGTTTCTGCAACGCTCTTAATTGACGCGGCAATATAGCCCACCTCGCCAGAGGTAAGGCTTTCGCACGGTCTGAGCGTGGGTGTGAACACGCCGACCTCCGTCACGTCGAACTCGCGGCCGGTGGCCATGGACTTTATGCGCATGCCGGGCTTCACTGTGCCCTCCTTTATGCGCACATAGCTTAGCGCACCCTTAAAATTATCGTATATGCTATCGAATATCAGCGCCTTGAGCGGCGCATTTGCATCGCCCTTGGGAGGCGGGACTATTTCGATTATTTGCCTTAAAACCTCATCTACATTAGTGCCGAGCTTTGCGGATATTTGAGGCGCGGCGGCAGCGGGAAGACCGATAATATCCTCTATCTCCCTTATGGCGCGCTCAGGCTCGGCGCTTGGAAGGTCTATTTTATTTATCACCGGAACTATTTCAAGCTCGGCATCGAGTGCAAGATATACGTTTGCGAGCGTCTGCGCCTCTATTCCCTGAGTGGCGTCCACAACGAGCACCGCGCCCTCGCATGCGGCGAGGCTGCGTGAGACTTCGTAAGTGAAATCCACATGACCCGGAGTGTCTATAAGATTGAGCATATAGGTTTCGCCATTATAATCATAAAACATGCGCACCGCGGAGGATTTTATGGTTATGCCGCGCTCGCGCTCAATATCCATTGAATCGAGGAGCTGCGCTTCCATATCGCGCTTTGAAACAGTGTCTGTAAGCTCCATCATTCTATCGGCAAGCGTGGACTTGCCGTGATCTATATGGGCAATTATGCAGAAATTTCTTATTTTATCGAGGCTGTATGCCATTCGTTCCCTCCGTAATGCTTTTAGCGCAGGGGAGTCGAACCCATACGCCTATTCGGCCTGATTTTTGGCCGATGCTGTGTTGTCGTTAGTCGGAATACTCCCGGTATTCCTCCCTCCTCCGCCTTGCATCGACCTAAAAATCAGGCCGAATAGGTCGGAGAGTTTAAATTCGCGATTTGTGCGCAGTTGCAGGCGCTGACGCGCAGACATACCCCATTATGACAAACGACAAGCAACAACGCAAATGCGTGCAAATCGCGAATTTAAACCGCATGTGTTCGACTCCCCTGTGCTTTAATATGGAACATTCTAGCATACGCGGGTAAGCGTGTCAAAGAAAACGCGCGGTTTTAAGCATGAAGCCAATTTTTCAGCAGCGATGTGAAGTGATCGGAAAATGCGGCGGCTGGAACGTCCCTTGCGGGGAGCAGCTCCACCGTAATAAGGACGTTGCCGGAGGAATCCACAAGCGAGGCCGTGCCTACGGACATTGACATATCGAGCGGCGCTTGAAGCGCATCGGGCGCGTCTATGCGGCTTTCAAGCTCAACGCCAGATTCAGTGAGCGTTATGCCATCGGATTTGGCTATAAGATCAACGGTTTTTTCCCTGCCGCCCAAGACCCGCGCTCCGCTTACCAATATTTCGCCCGCCTTGCATAAGTTTTTTACGGAATATGTGGCGAAGGCATATTCAATTAGCTCGCGCGCGGCTGCAAAGCGCGCCTTTGAATCGCTCGCGCCGAGCACCACGCACACGAATGTCCCCCCGCCGCGCTTTACGGCGAAAGCGCCGCAATAGCCCGCGGTGCTAGACGAGCCAGTTGAAAGGCCAAAGCAGCCGGAGCAATCGCGTATAAGCCTATTTTGATTAACAAGCTCCGTGCGCACACCGTTTTGATGAACGATTTCGTCCATATAAAGCGTTGAAAACGAGCGGTATGCGGCCGAATCCGCCAATTTTGAGGCTACGAGCGCCAGCTCGCTCACGCTCAGGCTCTCGCCTTGAGCAAGCGCGCCGCCAAGAAGCTCGCCCGCGCGCTGCATAGCGGCGGCAGCCGTGCCAAAGGCATGCTCAGCGAGCGCATATATAGCGTCGCCCGCAGTGAGCATTACGGCCGCCTTTAAAAGCATGCCCGCCTCTATCTCCTCATTGGCCTCGATAAATGCCGTTGGCCCTTTTACGCGGGACGCGTCATGGCTCACGCGAACCATATCCGTCTTTTTGAGCGCACCCGAATCAAACTTATCGCACACGGCAAGCATCAGCGGCAAATGGATAAGCCCCGCCGCGTCAAGCCTCTCATCGGGATTTTTGCTGAAAACGACCTTGCCCGAATAAGGCTCAATGACTATGGCCGCCTTGACGCCGTCCGCGAGCGCCGTACCGGCTGCCGGCTCTGCGCAAACGGAAACCGCCGTTGTCAATATGAATATAAGCGCGGACATTGCCGCAAACACTCGTCTAAACATAAAAAACGCCTCCCGCTCCATTTATATGACGGAAGCGTGAGGCATAGAAGCTTACTTATTATTTAAGCCTGTTTAGGAAGCTTTCGCCCACATCGTAGGGCGCGCCTGTAATATAATCATGCACGGTAGAACCAAGATCTGCAAAGCTTTTTAGCACGCCCAAGTCCACCCCACCCTTTAATGACGGCGAATATACGAGCACGGGAATATGCTCGCGGGTGTGGTCTGTGCCGCTATGGGTTGGGTCGCAGCCGTGATCGGCGGTGATTATTAGAAGGTCGCCCTCGCCCATCGCGTTCATAATATCGGGCAGCTTATTATCAAAAGCCTCAAGCGCGGCGGCATAGCCTTCAACATCGTTGCGATGGCCGTAGAGCATATCAAAATCAACAAGGTTTGTGAAAATGAAATCGCCTTCGCCGCTCTTGATATATTTTATGGTGGCCTCTATGCCATCGAGATTATTGTGCGTGTGATCCGCCACGGTAACGCCGCTGTTGTGAAAAATATCCTCTATTTTTCCCACGCAGATATTTGTATAGCCTTTATTTTGCAGGCTGTCGAGCACAGTCTCGCGAATGGGGGCTATAGCATAGTCGCGCCTGTTTTCGGTGCGCCTGTAATCGCCGTCAGCGCCAAGGAAGGGACGCGCTATTACGCGGCCTACAAGATCATCGCCCATCAAAAGCTCGCGAGCAATTTTGCACATGGAGTAAAGCTCATCAAGCGGAATTACCTCCTCGTGCGCGGCTATCTGAAAAACGCTGTCCGCCGAAGTATACACTATCGGCTTGCCGGTTTTAACATGCTCATCGCCCAAGCGCATTATTATCTCCGTGCCGGAGGCGACGCAGTTTGCCAGCGTTTTGCGGCCGATGCGCTTTTCAAATTCATCTATTATGCGCTTTGGAAAGCCGTTTGGATAGGTTCTAAAGGGCGGGTCCATAACTATGCCGCACATTTCCCAATGACCGCAGGTGGTGTCCTTCGCTTTTGTAAGCTCCCTTGCCTTGCCGTAGCTGCCCTTGAGCGCGCCCTCGTATTCCGGCAGGCCGCCCAGCCGTGAAAGGCCGAGGGAATACATATTGGGAAGCTCCAGGCGGCCTCTATTTTTATATATATTGCATATTGTATTCGCGCCCGCGTCACCGAATTCGGCGGCGTCGGGCAGCGCGCCTATACCGGCGCTGTCGAGCACTATGAGTATCGCACGTTTTTTCATTTTAATCCCTCCCAGTTACATATATTATATCCACTTATGCCGCCGCGTCAATAAAAAGCGCTACCGCCTGCGAAAGCAGGCCCTCCGATAATATGCCGAGAAAAAATAGCGCCAAGTCGCGCAGCAGCCTTTCCTTGCTGCCCTCGCGGCGAGCCATGCCGCCCGCAAGCAGCAGCGACAGCGCGGTGAAGGCCGGAAGGCTTGGCATTAGCACCGCAAAAATGGACATGGCAAGCCCGCCCGGCGACGCGCGCGCCGCGTCGAAAGCGAAGCCGAGCGCCGTGCTCTTTATGCTAAGCGCAATGAACGAGAGCGGCGCAAACGCC
>CAZUUR010000139.1:0-5500 GCA_964622815.1 uncultured Oscillospiraceae bacterium
AATGGTGATGAGGAGGAATTCCTTCCCGCAGATGATGATAAGCTTGACGAGCTTATAAAAATAGTTGAGGCGCGCTTCGATGAGTGCGGCTGCGACTGTGAAGACGACGATTGCGACTGCGGCTGCCACGACCACGGCGATTGTAATTGCGAGAAATAAGCTGCAACTAAGGAACCGACCGTGCGCCGGTTCCTTTTTAATATATGGGGGTATTTTCTGTGGATATAACAATTCAAAAGCGAAGCATAGACCTATTGATGAATTTCCTCAAGCACAATGTTGACGCGATACCGCCCTACGGCTACACTATGCAAAAGCCAAGGCTCGCCGCCGTGGCGGATTATGCTCCGCTTCCCCGCGCCGTAGCGGAGGACGAGGGAGTTTCAAGCATAGCTATAAAGCGCTTTATGGAGCGGCTTGAGCTTGACAAGGTGAACATATTGCCGCACGGTGTGCTTGTTATCCGCAACGGCAAGGTGCTTGGAGAGGCATTTTATAAGCCATACTCGGCGCGTCAGCCGCAGATGGTATATTCAATGAGCAAAAGCTTTACTGCGGCGGCGATAGGCTTTCTTGTGGACGAGGGGCGCATTAAAACGAGCGATAAGGTGGCGGAGCTGCTTAGGGACACCATTGCAACGCCTTTAAGCAAGCATTATAAGGCGCTTACCGTGGAGCATCTGCTCACAATGTCCTCGGGCAATCGCTTTAACGAGGTGGGCTCAATGCTCGATGCGGACTGGCCCAAAATGTTTATCGAATCGCTTCCCAAATTTGAGCCTGGCACGGCGTTTGAATACAATTCGCTCAACTCCTATATGCTAAGCGCGATAGTGCGCCGCGTGACGGGCATGGGGCTTATGGAATATCTCGCGCCGCGTCTTTTCGCGCCGCTTGGGTTTGACCGCTGCTCGTGGGAGGTTTGTCCGCGAGGCACTGAAAAAGGCGGCTGGGGCTTTAACGTCACACTGGAGGACGCGGCGAAGCTGGGCCTTCTTTATATGAATAAGGGCGTTTATAACGGCAAGCGCATTTTAAGCGAAAGCTATTGCACGCTCGCCACAACGCCGCGAATAGAAACGCCCAACGGCGAGGCCAAAAAGGGCTATGGCTATCAAATATGGATGAATGAGCTTGGCGATGGCGCATTTAATTTTTCGGGTGTTTTTGGGCAATTTGTGTTTTGCCTGCCTAAATATAATGCTGTTGTGGCGGTGTATGCAGGCAACGCGCGGCTAATAGGCCAGTCGCCGCTGCTAAAATATGTGCAGGAGCTGCTTTCGTCATTCTCACAAAACGCGTATAAGCGCGACGAACGCACTTATAACGAGCTGCTGGATTATCAACAGAGCGCGCTTTTTGAGCCGAATATTTATACCCGCCTATTTTCCGAGTCGCTTTCATCGGACGAAGCGGGTTTTTTTGACATGGTGAGCATGCTTGACGGCTGCGAGTATAAGCTTGAGAGCAATATCGGCGGGCTTTTCCCAACTATTGTGCAGGGCGTGCACGGCAACTACACTATGGGTACGGATATGCTGCGCTTTAAAAAAACGTCCTGTGGCATGGATATTACATTTTATGAATATCGCGAGCGTAATGTGCTCAAAATCAAGGCCGGGCGCGATTATAACTATTGCTATGTTACCATGCACGGCGAAACGGAGCTTGTGGGAGTTAAATGCCTGTGGCGGGTGCTCATGCCCGGACGCGTGCTTTTATCGCTCATAATTCCCTTTGCCGAAACGCCGCATACACGAATGGTTTATATGGACATACGCGCGGACAAAATTGACGTATCCTTCGATGAAACCCCCTCCGTGGGCGACGGCGTGCAGCTGCTCCTTGACATGCTCGGCATAACCGATAGAGCCGCAATAAAGCTGATGATGCCCGTTGCGCGCACGGAAAATGTGGAAAAGCTCATGCACAAATTTACCACCCCCGCCGCCAGCGGTGTGAGGGTGAATCATAACGATCTAATCAATGTGACGGGGATAATGCCATAAGGGGAGGGGCCACTGAGTGCGCCGCGCGAGCACAAGGCGCGGCGGCATGCCGCCATAATGGGTGCGAATGCCGCTGCGAAAAAAACGCTAATGCCTTTGACATTAGCGTTTTTATTCCGGCTTTCTTGGCAGGCCTATGCCATTTTCACTCCTAATGTGCCTTAGCTGCAATTCTCTTATATATTTTGAAAGCTTTCTTTGCTGCTCGGCGGTGGTGCGCATTATGTTAAGCCCCACCCTGTATGTGAAGGTTTCACCCGCGAGCGCATTGCAATAAATAACGCGGCAGGGCAAAATCATTTCCTCACCCGCTATTGTGACTATGCATCTTACATCGTAATCGGTGGAGAGCCTGTGCGGACAAATAAGCCCTACGCCGCTTTCGCTTATATCCACCATTGTGCTTTTTAGCTGATATATCCCGTCCGGACGGGAGGGATCGTCCTGCTCGACAAGGCATTTTTCGCTGTGCTTTACACGGAAGCCGTAACGGCCGGTGCTCCTTTGGCGAGTATCAAGAAGGGCGAACGTGAGGAACATTTCATCGCCCACTTCCTTCATGCCGCGAAAGCGCAGTATGCCAACGAAAAACTGCTCGTCTATCTCCGTTATCATGAGCACTCGATCATTAAAATATATACGGAATTTATTTGCGCGCTGCGCGGGCAACGAGAAAAGAAGCCGCGGTTCACCCTCGGTTTGGTCGCCCGTGAAGCCGCGAAGCATGCAACGATAAACACCGTCGTCAATGTCGAGGTTCACATACGAATTTACAAGCCTTTTAACAACGCCAACATTCATGCATATATTTTATCGCAATAACGCCGCGAGCGCAACACAAAAAGCTCACTAATTTACACCAATGTTTTCAAATAGCTGCCACTCTTTACGCGTTTTATCCCAAACGCGAAGCGAATTATATTGGAGCAAAGCGTCAGGCCGAACACAACAGGGAGCGATGCGGAAAATACAAGCCCCGAGAGCACCGCGGCGGGTATTGCAAAGCACCAAAGCGGCAGAATATCAATCAGCGTGGCGGCGCGGGTATCGCCGCCGCAGCGCAGTATGCCAACTATTATCGTGAAATTCATAGCGCCTATGGGCTGCACAAGACCAAGAAGGATTATGCACGTCGCCGCAGTTTGCCTAACCTCGTTTGAGCTGTCGTAAAAATACGGCACCTTAACGCCAAGGAAGCACAGCAAAAGCAAAAGCAGCACGCCAAGCAGGAAGGTTAGCCACAAGAAGCGCTTGCAGTATACGCTCGCTTTTTCCTTATTGCCTGCGCCAAGCTCATTGCCTATCATTATGCCGGAGGCCGAGCCAACGCCATTTAGCAGTATGAACGCGAGATTATCCGCCGCGCTCACTATCATAATGGCGGCGAACGCCCCTGTGCCCATCTTTCCGTAAACAGAATTGAGCGTTACCGTGCCAAGCGCAAATATAGCGTCGTTTATAAATATGGGCACGCAAACCGTAAGAAAGCTTTTGATATTATCAAATGCACCCGCAAAAAGCTCCTTAAATGTGGCGCGTGCGGGATTGACTCTTGCGTAGCTCGCGATTACAAGCACAAGCATATTGGATATTGTGCCAATGAGCGTGGCTATGGCCGCGCCGCGAACGCCAAGTGCGGGGAAGCCGAGATTGCCGAATATGAGGCAGTAATTAAAGAAAACGTTCGTAATGAGCGCCATAAGCCCCGCGAGCATGGGCAGCCGCGCGTTGCCGGTGCTTTTGTGCACGCTTGAATACGAGCAAATGAGTGCGCGCGGGATAAAGCAAAGCCACGTCACCGAGAGATATTCAAGCCCCTGTGAAAGCGTATCAGGCTCGCTGCAAAACAGTCCCACAAGGGATTTGGGGATTATGAGACAGCACGCGATAAATATCGCCGCGCACGCAAGACAGAATATGAGGCACAAGCCGAGCGTGTGCTTTATGCCCTTAACGTCCTTTTTGCCGTAAAACTGCGCCATGAACACCATAGCGCCGCTCATAATGCCAAAATGGCATATATCCAAAAGATAGCTCACCTGATTGGCCGCGCCAACGCCCGCGAGATATGCGTCGCCAAGCTTGCCTACCATGAGCGTATCCACCATATACATGGAGGAGTTTATAAGCTGCTGCAAGGCTATTGGCAGACAGATCATGAGCAGCTTTTTTACAAAAACTTTATCCTTCAAAAAATCTTTCATGAAGGGGATTATATCATAATGTGCCGCAATTCGCTCGTGATTTTTGAAAGTTTGTGATAACGCTGATGTTAATATGTTATACTAATCAAAATGGAGGTGCTTTCTATGCCATATTACGGAAGCTTTTTATACGGCACGAACGGCGTGCTGTTTTTGGGTATCATCGCGGTTTTCGTGCTGAGCCTTATCGCGCAGGCGGGAGTGACGAGCGCTTTCAACAAGTATAGCCGTGTGCAGGCAGCTTCGGGCGCGGTCGCATCGGACGTGGCGCGCGATCTGCTTTATTCGGCAGGCGCGAACGTTCAGGTAACAAGCGTCAATGGTACGCTTACGGATCATTATAATCCAAAGACGCAAACCGTAGGGCTTTCCCAAGCCGTTTACGGCCGATCTTCCATTGCGGCTTTAGCCGTGGCGGCGCACGAGATAGGTCATGTTATGCAATATCAGGAGGGCTATGGCCCAATTAAGCTTAGAAACGCTGTGCTTCCGGTGGCGCAGTTCGCGTCAAACGCCGCACCGTTTATTGTGCTCATAGGCTTGCTGCTCTCAAATGCGCTGCTGGCCGAGATAGGCGTTTATATCTATGGCGCTATGCTGCTTTTTCAGGTGGTAACGCTGCCCGTTGAGTTTAATGCGTCAAGGCGAGCCATTGCTATGCTCACCAATGGCGGCTATATAAGCTATGATGAGCAAGCGCCCGCCAAAAAGGTGCTCCGTGCTGCGGCTCTCACCTATGTTGTAGCTGCGTTTGCTTCGCTATTGACGCTTTTGCGGCTTGCAAGCATTGCATCAAGGGCGAGGCGGGACTAGCGGCGCAATATCTGCACGACTGTTTCATCGAAGGATTTAAGCCTTCCCAACTTTTTTAGCTATTGCTTCACATGAACGTCCATCTGCGGGAAGGGTATTGTCATACCGTTTTCGTCGAAGGCTTTTTTCACCAGCTCCCGTATATCGCATTCCGCGTCCAAAGCGTCCTGAGCCTTGCAGTAGCCGCTGTAGCGCATCACCACGCTTGAATCGAGCATTTTTGTCATAAGAACGAATGGGGCGGGGTCGCTTAATATGGCTTTGCAGCCGCTTGCCGCGCTTAATATCAGCTCGCGCGCCGCTTGTGAATCTTGCGAATATTCTGTGTTAAATTCTATATCCACTCGCCTTAGCTCGCGCGCAGTGTAATTTATTATGGGCGAATTGCTCACAGTGCCGTTTGGAATAACGAGCACGCGGCTGTCGAGAGTCTCTATTGTGGTGTAAAACGCGGAAATATCGCTCACCCTGCCC
>CAZUUR010000140.1:0-5455 GCA_964622815.1 uncultured Oscillospiraceae bacterium
GACGGGTGTATTGCTTATTGGTCATGCTGTTGAATATCAAAAGTCCGGTTGCTATGGCTATCATTATAAACATGAGCACAACTCCCACGGCGGACTGTATTGCAAGAACAGGTATCACGCACATAACATAAAGCGAAACTGCTATCGCCACGAACATCGCGCTGCGCTTTCTTGCCTCAGGATTGGAGCGCGGATAGGAAGCATCGCCATATTTGAGCGCCCCTATAAGCTCGCTAATATCGCCTATGCTCGCTATTGTTATATTGTATGCGGCCTCCTCGGTCTTGCCAGAAGCTAGCATATCATGATATTTGTCTATGAGATTTGTCACCATCTCCTCTTTGAGCTCATAGGCCTTTGCGCTTTGCGGGGCGGAGGCGAACAGCCCTTCAACGTGTTGACGAATTTTGTTTTCCATAAGTCCCTCCATTATTTATAACTTAACTTTGCTCGCTTTTAAACTATTTGCCTTAAAAGCTTATCTATCAATTCCTTGGCCTCGTCCCACTCGGTAGTAAGCGCATCATAGGCCGTTCGCCCCTCGGGCGTTATTGAATAATATCTGCGCCGCGCGCCCGTTGTCTCGTCACCCCAGTATGAGCATATAAAGCCGCATTGCTCAAGCCGTCTGAACGCCGAATACAGCGTAGCTTCCTTTAATTCGTACTTTCCGCCTGTTATGCGGCTTATCGAGCGGTTTATATCGTAACCGTAGCTGTCCCCATTCATAAGGTGTGCGAGGATTATCGTGTCTGTATGTCCGCGGATAAGATCCGATGTTATCGCCATGAAATACTCCTTTCAGGAAGTTACCTCCCGTTTGCGTGGTACATAATATCACCACATACCTCGCCTGTCAAGGTATATTTATATAAAAAGTAGTGTGCTATAATGAATAAATCAATTTGGAGGAGCAAAAAGGTATGTCGAACATTGCAATGGGATTATATCCAAACGACAAGGGAGAGATGTACGCGCTGCTGGAGGCGCAGCTAAAGGCGCTCACAGAGGGCATAACGGAGTGGCTGCCGAATTTTGCAAATGCTTCAGCGCTTTTGTGGGGTGCGCTTGAGGATATAAACTGGGCGGGCTTTTATTTAATGAAAGCCGGCGAGCTGCTGCTAGGCCCGTTTCAGGGCAAGCCGGCGTGCGTGAGGATAGCGGTGGGAAAGGGCGTTTGCGGCACGGCGGCGGAGCAAAATGCGCCGCAGATGATAAAGAACGTGCATCTTTTTCCCGGCCATATCGCGTGCGACTGCGAGAGCAACAGCGAGATTGTGATCCCCTTGCATTATAAAGGCGAGGTAGTGGGCGTGCTTGATATAGACAGCAAGCGTCTTGACCGCTTTGATGAGCAAGACCTTGATGGATTAAAGCGCCTTGTCGATGTGCTTGAGCACGCGTGCAATATGGAGGTTATGCTGTGAGCGCGCGTGACGCCTCACTTGAGGCTCGGCTTTCCTCGCTCGATACGGCTCAGCGCTACAGCTTCCTTGCGCTTGACGTTGTAGACAGCACCAACACCTATTTAAAGGCGATGGCGGCTCAGGGCGCGAGCGAGTGGAGCGTTGTAACAGCGGCTGCGCAGACGGCTGGGCGCGGCAGACTGGGGCGCAGTTTTTTTTCGCCGAGCGCTACAGGGCTTTATATAAGCGTGCTTATAAAGCCGTGCAATTCGGTTTTCAGGCTTGAAGCGCCAAAGCTTATCACGGTGGCGGCAGCGATCGCGGCGGCGCGTGCGATTGAAGGGCTGTCGGGCCGTAAAACGCAGATAAAATGGGTGAACGATATATATATAGATGGAAAAAAGGTCTCCGGCATACTTGCCGAGGGGATTATGGGCGCAAACGGCCTTGAAAGCGTTGTGGTGGGCACAGGCGTGAATCTTTTTGAGCCTAAGGGCGGCTTCCCTGATGAAATAGCCGATAGGGCGGCGTATGTTTTTGAAGGCTGTCATGATGCTGAAAATAGGCGCGCCGAGCTTGCCATAGCCATTTTAGACGAGTTTTACGAGCTCTATGCGCGATTGGGTGAGCGCGAGTACATGCGCGAGTACCGCGAGCGCTCGTATCTTACGGGCAGCAGGGTGGAGTTTGAGCACGACGGCAAAATGGCCGGCGTGGTAAAGGATATAGACGATGACGCTGCGCTTATAGTCGCTCTTGACGATGGGAAGGAAGTGCGTCTTAGCGCGGGCGAGGTGAGCGTAAAAAAACAAAGCCGACTCTAGCAGAGCGGCTTTGTTTATCGGATAGCTTAGTTGAGAGCGTCCTTGAACGCCTTGCCGGCCTTGAAAGCGGGGGCCTTGCTGGCGGGGATGTCTATCTTAGCACCGGTGGAGGGGTTCTTACCCACGCGAGCGGCACGCTGACGAGTCTCGAAAGAACCAAAACCTACGACCTGAACTCTATCACCCTCTTTAAGGGCGTCTACGATAGCGGCGAAGGTTGCGTTTACAGCCTGTTCCGATTCTTTTTTTGTGAGCCCGGTTTTAGAAGCAACCGCAGCCACCAATTCACTTTTGTTCATTTTTACCTCCTATAAATCGGCAATATTTATGCCATTGATTATACCCATCTTTTGGGCGTTGTGCAAGCAGATTGCAGTGTTTTTTTACTTTCTCAAGTAAAAGATTTTGTTATATTTGCCCGAAAACACTATGCTTTGCCTTTGACACACTGTTGTGCTATCATGGTTTTTAAGGTTTGTCAATACTTTGGAGGCTAAAAAACATGAAAACAGGCATTTTTTTAGGCGGGCCGCGCCGCGCGAACACACTGGCGCTAACGCGATATTTAAGCGATGAGCTTGAAGCCTTAGGCGCTGATGTTACGCTTACAACGCTTTCTGATAAGAATATTGCTCCGTGCATGGGCTGTTATGCCTGTCAGCAGGTATCGGGCGAATACGGCTGCGTGCAGGGCGACGATATGGCTGGCATAGTAAACGAAGTAATATCCTCCGATATTATCGTTCTTGCCGCGCCTATATACACATGGTATTGCCCGGCGGATATGAAGGTCATGCTCGATAGGCTCTATGGCATGAACAAATATTATGGCGCTGCCGATGGCTCGCTTTGGGAGGGCAAGACCGTGGCGCTCCTTTTGACCCACGGCTATGACGCCAAGTATGCCGCTGAGCCATTTGTAATGGGCATAAAGCGCCTGTGCGAGCATTCAAAGCTTATGTACGCAGGCATGTATTCCGTGCGCGATACCGATGATCTTGCTTCATTTACAACGCCACAGGCGGAAAATGGTGCGCGAGTCTTTGCGCAGAGGCTTATCGCGCTTGAAAAGCGCAAGCGGGCGGCTCTTAGCGCCGAGCATGCGCCAATAACAAAGGCGGGCTTTTTAATCCGCCTCGCCGTTGACGAAAACGACTGCGCGTGTGCAAACGAGATATATTCTCAAAGCTGGCGCGCGGGCTATAAGGGCGTTTTGAGCGATGACACAATAAGCAGCGTAACGGACGACGGCTGGAGCAAGCAGTTTGAAGGCAATTTGCTCACCAATAGCTATATGCTTTTAATTATGAGTGTGGCTGGCGAGGATATAGGCGCGTGCACGATAGGCGTTGCGCCGGACGCGGACGGCGAGCGCGCGGCGGAGATCATTTCCTTTTATTATAAAAAGGAATATTGGGGCAAAAAGTGTAACAAGCTTTCCTATGCCGAGCATCTCATGCGCTACGCGCTGGCGGTGATAAGGCGGCAGGGCTATAAAAGCGTTGAGCTGTGGACGCTAAAGGGCAACGCGCGCGCGATAGCCTTTTATCAAAAATGCGGCTTCACGCTAACGGGCAGCGAGCGGCGGCTTTCAATAAAGGGCGAAGCGGCAACGGTAGCGCAGCTTAGAAATATATTGCTGTAACGCCGTTGTGAAAAGCGCGGACAGATGTTAGAATAGCACCATTGCAAGCGCGCATATCTGCCGCTGTCTTGCGCCGGAAATGAAGCTCGGCGCGTTTTTACACGCGCCCCGGTGGAGTATGAACAAGCCAAAAGCAAAAATATTTGCGATTGGAGCTGTGTTGAAATGGAGAACAAAAAGCCGAAGGACGGCAAGAACAACTGGGCAAAGGTTTGGGAGGTAATCAAAAAGGGGTTCGACAGGTATTTCATAAAAGCGCTGTCGGGCATGGCGCTGGGTCTGTTTTGTTCGCTGATAATAGGCTTGATATTCGAGCAATTCTCAAAGATACCCGGACTTGAAATTTTAAATCAGCTTGCGGACGTTGCGAAAAACGGCTTCGTTGTTGGCGCAGCCATAGGCGCAAGCGTCGCAAACGGCATGGGCGTGAAGCCCTTGGTGCTGTTTTCATCGGCCGTTGTTGGCTCTATAGCCTATACGGTGAGCGGCGGCGGGCCTGTGGGCTGCTTTGTGGCCGCTGTTGTCGGCGCGGAGGCGGGCAATTTTGTGTGCGGCAAAACCCGTGTTGACATCGTGCTCGTACCGCTTGCAACAATAGCTGTAGGCGGGCTGTTATGCCTTGTGATAAATCCGGGCATACAGGCGTTCATGACCGCTTTGCAGAATTTTATAGGCGCGGCCACCGAGCTTACGCCCATACCCATGGGCATTGCGGTATCGGTGCTCGTAGGGCTTGCGCTCACAGCGCCAATATCGAGCGCGGCTATCTGCGCGGGACTTTTTATTGCAGCCGACGGCGGAACACTTTCGCTTGGCTTGCAGCTTGCGGCGGGCGCGGCCACGGCGGGCTGCTGTGCGCAGATGGTGGGCTTTGCAGTCATAAGCTGGCGCGAGAATAAGTGGGGCGGCCTTTTGGCGCAGGGTCTTGGCACGAGCATGCTTCAAGTGCCAAATATAATGCGCCACCCGCAGATACTTATTCCTCCCGTCATAGCCTCCGCTATAACCGGCCCTATCTGCACCACCGTTTTGCAGATGAAGAACGCGGGCGCAGCAGCGGGCATGGGCACGAGCGGCCTCGTTGGCCTGTTTGGCACATGGGGCGCTATGTACCCCGCCGAGGACGCTTTTACGGTGATATTGAAGATGGTTATTATATTGATAATTGCCCCCGCCGCGATAAGCATATTGGTCAATGAGCTTTTAAGAAAGATAGGCTGGATAAAGACCGGCTATATGACATTGCCGCAATAAGCTAAAACAGATAAACGGCGCGGCTCAATAAAACAGCATAGAGTTGTTTTAGGAAAACGGCATAGCTTTCGGGCTATGCCGTTTCTCCGTTACCTTTCAGCCGGTAGTATCAGATTCTTGTTAATGCCATCTCCAGAAAGAGTTCAGGGTGGATAAGGATAAAAATATGATCGTCACATTCAAGGACGGTACGGAGATAGCAGTATAATAACGGTCAAAGATACACGGACACCTTGCAGGGATGCAGGGTGTTTTCTTTTGAATCGAAAAATGTGATAATATCTATTCGAAAGTCAATGATGGAGGTGGAGCAATGAATATCAATC
>CAZUUR010000141.1:0-1008 GCA_964622815.1 uncultured Oscillospiraceae bacterium
GGCAAGGTATTTACGCGCGAGCAGCTTTTAGAGCAGGTGTGGGGCTTTGATTTCTTTGGCGATTCCCGCACGGTTGACGTTCACGTCAAACGCATAAGGGAAAAGCTTGGCGATAAGGAGAGCTGGCTTCGCACGGTTTGGGGCGTAGGATATAAATTCGAGCCGCAAAGATAAGGAAATATGTTTAGAACGCTTTTTTCGCGAATGATGGCCGGTTATTTGGCGGTCACGCTTGCGATACTTGCTATCTTGGGGGTATCGCTCAGCGCTGTATTCAAAAATCAATACATAAGCGAAAAAGAAGATGAGCTTCGGCGCGAGGCTGAGGAGATAAACACAATAATAACCGTCCGGTATGTAGACGATGCCAAACGGCCTGTCGCCAAGGAAGAGCTGCTCACCATATCACGCAAGTATGACGCTGTGCTTCAGCTCTGGTTTCGCGATGAAAAGCTTGGGCATGTCACCATTATGGACGCGGATTCAAGGGATAAATGGATAGGCCTTGAGGACGTGGATTTCACGGAGCAGGCGTCCGGAGTATTAAGTGGAGAAGCAGGTGTGAGCGTAAGAAGCGAAACGCTTAAGAATGTGCTTGCAATTCCCGTTATGACGCTTATGTCTCCCATTACGGATGACTCGGCCGGCATTATCGCCGCCATGTTTTTACATACGGATACTAGTCGTACCCAAGCCTCCATAGAGGAGGTTACGCTCGACGTCGTTCTTTTCGCCTGTATGGCGGTGCTGGTGGCGTTTGTGATAGTTTCGTATTTTACGAGCCGCGTCACGCGTCCCATAACCAATATGAATAATATTGTAATGAAGTTTTCGCGCGGCGATTTTGACGCGCGCGTTCCCGTAAAAAGCTCTGATGAGGTTGGACAGCTTGCGCAAAGCTTTAACCTTATGGCAAACGAGCTAAATTCGCTTGAGCAGTCCAGACGCAGCTTTGTGGCAAACGTTTCTCATGAACTCCGTTCGCCGCTCACGTCGATGCGTGGCTTT
>CAZUUR010000141.1:1018-5454 GCA_964622815.1 uncultured Oscillospiraceae bacterium
CGGTACCGTGCCAAAAGAGGAGTTTGGCGTTTATCTTGATATAGTTACCAATGAAGCCACGAGAATGGCTGGCATGATAAACGACCTTTTGGATCTTGCGCGCATAGAATCGGGTCAGCAGCAGCTTAATATCGAGAGCATCGACATAAATGAGCTCATAGTAAGAACGCTGCTTACCTTTGAACAACGCATAAATGAGAAAAATATTGAGGTCGATATAGATTTTGATAAGGACAAAGCCTTTGTCGATGCGGATTCTGCGCAGATTGCGCATGTTGTGAGAAACCTTGTGGATAACGCGATCAAATTTATGCAGCGCCACGACGGCAAGCTTTTTGTCACCACGCGCACCCTAAAGCATGACGTGGCAATAACCATTAGGGATAACGGCGTTGGTATAGCGCCGGAGGATATACCGCATGTGTTCGATAGGTTTTATAAGGGTGAAAAAGCGCATACGCCATCGGGCACAGCGTCAAGCGGACTCGGTCTTTCAATAGTAAAAAGGATAATCGAGCAGCATGACGGAGACATAACTGTTAAAACGCCTAAAAATGGCGGGACAGAATTTACATTTAGGTTAAGGCGCTCGCTTGAAGCGTCAAAAATAATTAGAAGCAATACATAACGGAGGCAATAATGGAGCAGGGCTTTTATCAAGAACACACTAACCCCAAAAAACGGGGCATAGGCGGCTATGTTGCAACGGCCATAATTTTCACTATTATCGGTGCGCTGCTTGCGTCGCTAATGCTTCCGCAGCTGTATCCGGCTGCCAGTGGCCAAGCGCTTAATCCTATTGAGCAGCCCGCCGCCCCGCAGGCGAGCGAGGCGCCCAAGCCAACGGTTCAGCCGACAAAGCCTACTGCCGCGCCTTCGGCTTCCGTTGAGCCTACTGCAGCGCCTGAGCCCACGCCTGAGCCAACTCCTCGTCAAATGCCTGAGCTAGATGGGCAGATACCCACTATCCCCAATGTAAACAACCCCATTCCAGAAATCGTCGAGCAGGTGAGCGGCGGCGTTGTGGGAATATTAAATTATGCGTATTCTGAGGAGTTTGCGCGCGATTATAAGAGCTCATCAGGCTCTGGTTTCGTTATCTCAACTGAGGGCTATATAATCACCAACGCGCACGTTGTTGAGGGTGCAAAAAAGGTGGGCGTGCTCTTTGCGGACGGCGATGAGGCGCAGGCGGAGGTGATAGGCCTAGATAAATCAACGGATATAGCGGTATTAAAGGTTGATAAGTCAGACCTTATGGCGCTCACTATAGGCAATTCGGATTCTGTGCGCGTAGGCGAATTTACAATAGCCATAGGCGATCCAACGGGTCGTGAGCTTGCCGGCACTACGACTTTTGGCATAATTAGCGCCACCAAGCGCAGCGTAAATATTGAAGGGCGCACCAATGACTATATCCAGACCGATGCGGCTGTAAATCCAGGCAATTCGGGTGGCCCACTCATAAATATGGAAGGCATGGTAATAGGTGTTACCAGTGCTAAAACAGTCACCGCCAGCTATGATGACGAGGGAAATCCCATTTATGCAGAGGGGCTGGGCTTTGCTCTGCCTATAAACGAGGCCATGCAGATAGCTGCAAACCTTATTACCGATGGAGCAATTAAGCGCCCGGGCATAGGCATTAGCGTTATCACTATAGATGAGCTCGCTTCGCTTCAATACGGCATACCTCAGGGAGTGTTGGTATATAGCGTTTCAAAGGACGGCCCAGGCCATAAAGGCGGTCTTGTGATAGGCGATGTGATAACCAAATGCGATAATAATCCCACACCTGATAAGGAAAGCTTTATCAATCTTATAAAGGGCTTAAATGTGGGAGACAGTGTTAAGCTCAATGTTCTTCGTGGCGAGGAAACGTTGGAGGTCACACTTATTCTTGGAGATTTAAACGAGATAGGCAGCGAGCTTGTGGACGGATATGCTCAGCTTGTTCCAAAAGATTAAATTCACGTGTTGCGGGCATAATAACCTTACATGAGAGGTGATATTATGCCTGCTTCAAAAGCAAATTTGGCGATAAGGACGGCAGGAACGCTTTTTGTGTTCCTGCTTGGTATTTTTATCGGCACAACGGTACCAAAACAAATATCCACAACATCGCAACCGTTTACAGAAAAAACGGCTGTGGAGCGTGAGCTTCCAAGCGCTACGACTCAGAGCGACGATAGTCCATTGCTTGTGACTGCCAGCGAAAAAACTTGTTGGGTGGATAGATACACCGTTTGCGGCCATGAGTATATATCAGGACGCGATGAGGACGTGAGCGAGCTTTCGCGCGACAGACTGATGACGCTATACCCAGAGGTGTTCGCTTTGGACGCGGCGACAGGGGAGAGAGTGATGCTTGAAAGGGACGTAAATGGTTTTTGCACTAACCATGTCATGCTAAAGCTTTCCGACGGCAAGTTGTGCGTGTTTAGTCTAGATAAGGATACGCATGAGCTAAGAGAGCTTGCTGAGGTAGCCATTGAGGTGGCGATGCTTCCGTATCAAGCGCTTACAGAACTAGCTGAGGGCGTGCTTTTTGACGATATGTCACAGGTCGATGCCTATCTTGAGAGCATGGACAGCTAACTTTGTATCAGTGTGCAGCTGCTATAACGCGCAAAGGCTTTAATACGCGCGTCAAGGCTGCGTTTATTGTAACGCATGGCGGCTTCGGGCCAGAAGTTGTTTATTTTTAGCACATCTTTGCTCACTGACATATCTATGCGTCCAATAAATTTATTTCCCTGAAGCACAGGCAGCGTATATGCGCCATAAAGCCGTTTTGCGGCAGGTGTGTATATCTCCCAGCGGTAAGAATAGCCAAACAACGCTTCTATAAGCTTCCTGTCCCAAAGCATGCAGTCGAGCGGCGCGAGAAATTCGGTGCGCATGGGCGCTTTTTCGGGTGCGCACACTAGCAGGTGTTCGTCTTTTGATAGGCAATATAACGGATATTCTATTCCTTCAACTGTAACGGGAGCGATAGCGCCATCTGCCTCAAGTTCCGCAAAAACCTGCGTGCGCGTTTTCGCGTTTAACTCCTCTATGTTGAGCCATGCGTCGGAAGGACGATTCCACAAAAGCCCTATTGCGCCTATGCGCCTGAGTATGCGCCATTTATAGTATTCCATATCGCTCTTTATGGGCGAAGGAGCGTTTAGTATTTCGCTTGGGAATGTGTCCGCGGCAAGAGAGTAATATTTCTGTGTGCCGCGTTTGTGATGAACGGCCAAAATGCCTCTGAAATAGAGGCTCTCGAGTGCTGCGCGGCTTAGCCTGGTTTCGCTCCAATACCAATCTACTTTTTGCTGATATTGCTCAAAATCGTGCGAACAAAGCGAGCCTTGTTCATGTATCTGGGAAGTTATTGCCGCTTCCACAGTGTCGATGTGCTGTTTGCTGCGAAAGTGGGAGTATGCTTGGCGTATGCGGTCGAAATACTTCCAGTCCTCTATAGGGATTATGCAAAGGTTTTTATCAAAATAATCAAAGAGCGCACGGTCAGAACATAAAAGCTCGTCCAAAAAATTCTTTTTATAACCTGCGACGCGAGATTGCAGCACGAGATCTGCGTTGCGCGAGCATATATCCACCGGGTCGAACTGTATGCAGCCGCATTGCCTGATATATTCAAGCGCGCCCTGCTTTCCGGCGTATTTGTGCTTACCCGTAAGCCCGTGCTTGGTAAGAAGAAACATTCTTGCCTGCTCTTTTGTGATAATCATTTGCTTCATGCTCCCCAAAACTTATGTCAGCAGTATATCATCTCCGTTGCTTTAAATAAACAGTTTTTGATTGACTGATCAGCAAGTTGACATTATAATAATTAAGGTACGCGGCTGTGGTGGAACGGCATACACAACAGACTTAAAATCTGTCGGCGAAAGCTTGCGAGTTCAAATCTCGCCAGCCGCACCAATAATATGAAAACCCCGCTGCCAGTTGGCTTTGCGGGGTTTTGCTTTATCATTAAGTTTTGCATAAACCAATCGTTATACGGTTGAAACGTTAATTTTGTTAATGTTGGAGCATGCACGGCGGACATGCAAGCTGAGGTGGAGGCATACGCCGGTTAGAAAACCGTTATTGTCTGCGCTTTGGCAAAGCATTCTATGTGCCGCCCGTCATTAAAAGGTATCAAAATCTTTCTATACGAAGCTGATGATTCGTATGCAAATAACTTAGTTATTGAAGCCGAAATTTTGCAGCTAAAAGTGTGATGAGCTTGGCTGAGGTCAAACGCTCTTCAAAGCCCGGTATGCGTCCGCCACGTTTCCACCATGCGTTAATAACAGTGCAAATCGTTTTCTCTACACAGCTTACGGAAACACCCATCTCCTTGGCAACCATGGCATAAACAGCTCCTGCAGGGTAAGATTCCCACAGCATCAGTTCAACGGCGCGTGCTAAATAAATATATCCTT
>CAZUUR010000142.1:0-5428 GCA_964622815.1 uncultured Oscillospiraceae bacterium
TGTCGTCACTTACTTTAAGAGTAAGATCGAATGATCTATTTCCTTCATAAACCTGCGAAACAACCTCACCTGCCAACATAACATTAATAATTTCGCCAAATTCGGGCAGCGTTATACCATATTTAGCCATTGCCTCTCTTTTCGGTTCAATTTTTAATTGTGGGCGTTCAATCTGTTGTTCCACATTCAAGTCAGCAATACCTTCAATGCCTTCAACAGAAGCTTTGATTTGGTTTCCCAATAAAAACATTTTATTCAAGTCAGTTCCAAACAACTTGATAGCAATATTGGCTCGTGTTCCTGAAAGCATAGCATCGATACGGTGGGAAATAGGCTGTCCTATTTCTATATTGACACCTGGTAATACTTTCATTTTTTCACGAATTTCAACCAAAACTTCTTCTTTGGATCGTTTGTCGAGTTCAAAAGGAGCTTCTATTTCCGATACATTCACACCCAAAGCATGTTCGTCTAATTCCGCACGTCCGGTTTTTCGTGCTACAGTTTTTATTTCGGGAATTGAGAGTAAAATATCCTCAGCTATACGCCCGATTTTGTCCGACTCTTCAATTGAAATTCCCGGAATTGTACTGATGTTAATTGTAAATGAGCCCTCATTAAATGGGGGTAAAAAACTTCTACCTAATGTAAAAAACATGATTACAGCAGCCACCAGAACACCACCTGTTATACCAAGTACCCATTTTTTATGAGTGAGTGCCCATTTTAGGGCTTTTTCATATACAATTTTCACTTTCCTGACAATATAAGGCTCACGTTCGGGTTTGTCTCCTTTTCGGGGTTTACCTAATAAATAGCTACACAATACAGGTGTAAGCGTAAGAGCAACAACCGTAGAGGCAATCAATGCCATGATAAATGCTACTCCCAGAGGAGCAAGCATACGTCCTTCCATTCCTGAAAGGAAAAACAGAGGAACAAAACTGGCAATAATGATAAGCGTTGAGTAAAGAATAGGCATACGTACCTCTTTTGACGCTTCAAAAACAATGGTCAATACCGTTTTTTGTTCTTCTTTTGGCTTCTGTCTGTTTTCCCGTAGCCGTTTAAATACATTTTCAACGTCCACAATAGCATCATCGACCAAAGAACCGATAGCAATAGCCATACCGCCTAAGCTCATGGTATTGATAGTCAAACCCATGAATTTAAGGGAAAGTATGGTAAAAACTAATGCAAGCGGAATCGTAACAAGCGAAATAACGGTTGTACGGGCGTTCATCAAAAAGATAACCAATATGATTACTACAAAAATCCCTCCTTCGTATAAAGATTTTTGCACGTTATTAATTGAATTGTCAATGAATCGGGCTTGACGGAAAATATCAGTAGCGATTTTTACATCGGCAGGTAATGTTTTTTGAAGCTCACCTAACGATGTGTCTAATTTATCCGTTAACTCTAATGTGCTGGTTGAAGGCTGCTTGGTTATTGTTAGTAAAACAGCTGCCTTTGCACGATTAGAAGCAATACCCAGTTTAGGAGCTTTATTGCCAATTTTCACATCAGCAATATTTTCAAGTAATACCGGTATATCATTTGTTGTTTTTATGACAGCTTTACCCAATTCCGAAATTTTATTGGTGGAAAGTATTCCCCTAATGATATATTCGTTTCCATATTCGTATAAAACACCTCCGGCTGTATTTTGATTCATTTTGGTAACTACACCAATTACTTCATCCATCCCAATGCCATAATGCTTCATTTTCTCAGGATTAAGTAATATCTGATATTCTTTAATCTCTCCTCCCAACACCGTAACCTGTGCCACTCCCCCTGTGGATAATAATCGTGGGCGGATAGTCCAGTCGGCTAAAGTTCTTAATTCCTGCAAAGAAGTGGAATCTGCTGTAAGACCAACAATCATAACTTCTCCCATTATGGATGATTGCGGCCCTAAAGTAGGGTTGCCAACATTTGAAGGCAATGCGTCTTGCACTACAGACAATTTTTCTGAAACTATCTGCCTATTGCGATAAATATCCGTTCCCCAATTAAATTCAACCCACACAACAGAAAACCCGGTAGTAGAAGATGAACGAACACGACGCACGTCAGTAGCTCCATTCAATGCAGTTTCCACCGGAAATGTAACTAAGCGTTCAACTTCTTCGGGAGCCATACCTTTAGCTTCTGTCATTACGACTACTGTTGGTGCGTTTAAATCCGGGAACACATCTACTTCCATATTAGTGGCAGTATAGGTTCCCGCCAACATTAACAATACGGAAGCCACTAAAACAACCATTCGGTTGTTCAGCGAAAATCTTATTATTTTATTTAACATATTATTTCATGTTTTAAAAATTAATGATTGTGACCTTCTGGCATAACCGATGAAGTAGCAGCCAGTTTTACTTGATACACACCTTTGGTAACGACCTTATCACCAACTTTTAATCCTGAAAGAATATGTACTCTTTCACCGTTATTCTCTCCAAGTTCAACTTCTTGCTTTTTATATCCTTCTGCATCTAACTGCAAGTAGACAAAAAACAATCCTTGTTCTTCCGTTATTGAAGATACAGGAATAGAGATTACATTGTTTTGAGGGCTTGATAAAAGATAAACTTCTGCAAATGCACCCGGTATAATATCACCAATATTGTCAAATTCAAAAGTTACCGGAATGTAAAAAGTATTATCACCTGATGATTTTCCATAGGATAACAACTTGCCATTTAAATCGGAAAGTTTATATACAGTTTTATCGTAAGAGAGTTTAAAATTGGCAGTTTTTATGCTTTTAAGTATTTTGAAATTGCTCTCGGTCACCTCTGCTCTTAATTGCAAACGTTTGTTTTGTGAAACTGTAGCTATGGCTTGCCCAACAGAAACATACTCACCCTGAGATACTAACCTGTTTTTCAGGTATCCACTGATAGGAGAGGTTACACTAACACCTTTTGCCGTATTATTGGAAGCTTGTGCATCATAAGTTGTTTTAGCCGTTTCGTATCTAAGTTTAACTTGTTCAAACTCTTTTGTAGAAATAATCTGGTCTTTTGCAAGATTTTCGGCACGTTTATACTCTTTAAGCGCTGTTTCGTAAGCAATCTTAGTTTTTGCGGCAGGGTCACCCTCTAACAGCTTTTTTGCTGATATCGTAACAATTGATTGACCTGCACTCACGGCAGTACCTTCAGTAATTGAGGAATTTGTAAATGAAACAATTCCATTTGAGGTAGCTGCAATAACTACTTCATTGCCCTGTGGTGCTTGTATTTGTCCACTTGTTTTAATGGCATTATAAAAAGTTCCGGGAGAAACAGTTTCGGTAGTAAGCCCTGCTAATTTTGCTTGTTTTTCTGAGAAGGCTATTTCATCGGCGTGTTCACTATTTTCTGGACTTTCGCCTTTTTCATGTTTAACTCCTTCTTCATCTTTGGAGTGGTCATGCTCACCCTCTTTTTCACCAGCTTCGGCATGGGTGTCAGCAGCATGTCCGTGTTCGTCAGTTTTTCCTTTGCAGCCAGTAAAAACAGCTACACATATCATTGTCAAAAAAACGATACTATATTTTAATGTACTCTTTGTTGAAAAAGATTTAATTCTGTTTATCATTTTGTTTCTGTTTTATTTATTAAACTATTTTTTATTTGTTTCGGTGTGTTCACTACCATGGTCGTGTCCATCGCCTTCTACATGTTTAGTTTCTTTCTCGTGTTTGGAGTGGTCATGTCCATCACCTTCGGAATGTTTGTGCTCTTCAGTTTCGATATGGGTTCCAGGAGCATGGTCATGGTCGTTAGTTTTTTTTTCTTTGCAGCTAGTAAATACAGCTACACTTATCATAATTAAAAAAAGGACACTTGTTATATTTTTAAATTTATATGTTGACATAATAATACAGTTTAATTGTTTTTTGAATTCGAATAATAATTTATAAAGTTTTGCTTGTTTTCAAAACACACAACGTCGGGGTTATTTTTAGATTTAAACCCAATGATTGCATTGGATTTGAGTATATTTATACCCGTCAGTGCGTCTTTTGAATAGGCTTATTTGCTTGAATTATAATACTGCTTGAATGTTTTTATATTTTGGAAATAAATAATCTCAGGTTCTCCCAGATTTTTCAATCCAATCAAAGCATTAGCTTTGGAAATAGTATCACCAGAAAAAGGATCAGGGACAAATGCATCTTCCTGAAAGTGATTAACAAGATGCTCATAGCAGTCCCGGTTACAGAAGAAATAGTCTTTTCCGTTATAACTAAGTTTTAAACTTTTATGATTCAATAGTTTGTCACCATTCATACAAACAAGTTCTGCAGGAACTTGCTTGCCATAAAATGCATATTGACGGTAGGCGAATTTGGTGTCGTACCAAAAAGTATGAAACACTAAGTATAAAATTATAAAAACGAAAAGCAAGCCAAAACTAATTCGCAACGTTCGTTTGTTTTTTTTATCTTCAAAGATTTGCCTCTCCCGTAATTCCCGCTTTGTAAGTTTCTTTTTACTCATTTAGAGCCGAATTTAAAACATGAACAAAAACCTGACATTTCTATCAGGGAGTTAAAATACGAAGTGAAATTAAACTAAGGCAGGAGGTCCTCTAAAGGATGGTTCGGATGAAAGATACTGTTTTAATACAACAATATCTTTAATTGTGTGGAAAGTTAATGAAACTTTGTTGTGGAATTTTACTTCCTCATTGGACGTAATAAAAAGTAAAAGGGAATTAAACGTAGTTTTGTTATCAAAAGTAATTGAGTTGACTTTTTGTATAACAATAGTATTGAGAGCGTGACAATGCTTATCGGCTTCCGTCGAAGATTCCCCACGGCTTTGATTGGTGGTGGAATTTGTAGAATTATGGTCGCAGCTCGTATCGAGGTGATGGTGATGAGGGATGGTAGCATGAAGAAGTATTACCAGACCAGCCAGTAATATTAACACAAACTTAGTATTTTTCACCACTCTACTCATAAAATTCTGAATGCGACTATTAAAACAACCGCAAAGATAATATAAAAGTTTATGCAACCAAGTTGCAAAGTTATTCCTTGCAGTTTGCACACGTGCCTTTTACAACCATGTTAATGGTTTTGATTTCAAAATCAAGTGGTAATGTGACGGAAGGAATCGGAGTGTCGTTTAAACAATAGGTGTGTTTACATTTGATGCAAAAGAAATGCACATGTTGCCAATCAGGGCTGCAATCGCACTCTACATCGCATACTGAATATTTCAATGAACCCGGACCATCATCAATGGTATGCACTAATAGGTGTTGTTGAAATAATGTTAAAGTCCTGAATAGTGTAGATTTGTCAATCGTTTCCAATTCAGCCTCTAAATCTAATAAGCTGAAAATTTCATTTTTTTTAGAAATGGCATCAAGAGAGGCTGTCTCATAAGGGCAGCTTCTTTTTTTTTTCTTATGCTGCAATTTCAGG
>CAZUUR010000143.1:0-5425 GCA_964622815.1 uncultured Oscillospiraceae bacterium
TCATCATCTTCTTCATTATATAGCTCCGCGTCGGCTTCCGCCTGCGACTGGCTCTTTATGTCTATCTTCCAGCCTGTAAGCTTCGCGGCGAGGCGCACATTCTGACCCTCCTTGCCTATTGCAAGGGAGAGCTGGCTGTCCGGTACGACCACCTTGGCGGCCTTTTCGCTTTCATTTATATAAACCATGAGCACGCGTGCCGGGCTAAGCGATTTTGCTATATACACGGCGTTGTCGTTGTCCCACTCGATTATATCTATCTTTTCATTATGCAGCTCGCTTACGATGCGTTCAACGCGTATGCCCTTTTGGCCTACGCATGCGCCTACGGGATCTACCTGCGAATCGCTTGAAGCGACCGCTACCTTGGTGCGGAAGCCCGCTTCGCGCGCTATGGACTTTATCTGCACTACGCCCGACATTATTTCAGGCACTTCAAGCTCGAAAAGCCGTTTTACAAGCCCTGGGTGCGTGCGTGATACGAGCACCTGCGGCCCCTTATTGGTGCGCCTGACCTCAAGCACATATACCTTTAAACGGTCGCTTACATTATATTCCTCACCCTGTATCATTTCGTTGGGTGATATGAGTCCGTCGGTCTTGCCAAGCTCAACGTATACGCCGTTCTTCTCAACGCGCTGAACTATGGCGGTGAGCACCTCGTTTTCCTTTTCCACAAATTCATCGAATATGACGCCGCGTTCGGCCTCGCGTATGCGCTGCACTACAACCTGCTTGGCTGTCTGTGCGGCTATGCGGCCGAAAAGACGCGGATCGCTTTCCTCCTCAAGCACGTCGCCAAGCTCGTAGAGGGGATTTATTTTGTGCGCGTCCTCAAGGGTTATTTCGCTGTATTTATCCTCCACCTGCTCTACGACCGTTTTTGAGGCAAAAACCTGCACCTCGCCCGTATCGCGGTCTACCACCGCACGCACGTTTGACGTGGTGTTGTAATTGCGCTTGTATGCCGCCACCAACGCAGCTTCAAATGCGTCTATCAATATGTCCTTGCTGATGCCGCGCTCTTTTTCAATGGCGTTCAATGCTGCTATGAATTCACTGTTCATCGTTGAGTCTCCTATTCAACTAACTAAATTATTTTATTCCTCGTCTTCTTGGGCTGTTTCAACAGCCTCCACATCGTCGAAGCACGCCTCAAGCTCATCGCATTGTTTTGCGAGCGCCGCAAAATCAATGTACGGCCTTATCTGAGCTGCGTCCTGACGCTTTAAGCTAAGCTCCTTAGGCAGCGAGACTGCCCTTTTGCGCTTGCCCTTAGGCGGTTGAGGCGCTATTGTAAAGGTTTCATTATCAAAGGAAAGAAGCTCGCCTAAGAAATCCTTCTCGCCGTTTACAGGCGAGTACAGCTTGACGGTTATTATGCTTTTAAGCGCACGCTCAAAATCCCTGTCCTTTTTAAGCGGCCTGTCTATGCCTATGCTTGAAACGGATAAATAGTATGACGGTTCAATGGGATCGGCCTCGTCCAGTATCGGATCTACAAAACGGCTGACCTTTTCGCAGTCCTCTACGGTTACTCCATTGGGAGAGTCTATGTAGAGCGTGAGCACCCAGTCGCCATGCTCCTTAACAAATTCAACCTCGTCCAGCTCAAAGCCTAACTCAGCTACCTTATCGCGCAAAAGCGCTTCCACAACTTGAGTGGTTTTCAATATTTAAAGCCATCGCTTTCGCCTAAGAAAGCACCCTTTCATCGGAATTGAGGCCTTGTGCCGTTTTTGACATTCACAGCCTTTTAGGCGGCGAGAAAACGGCTTTCGCCTGTTCAAAATAAAAGAGCGGGAACACGCCCACTCCTCAATACTCCACAATTACGGCATTAGCCGCCCAACACATGCGATTATAGCACGCTTTATGGCACATAGCAAGCACAAAATAAAAAAAGCCCTTTCGCTGCCGCGCTTGCAAAAATCGCCTTGTTAATGGTAAAATTATATTTGCTTGCGCTATAAGTAAAAAATATTGCTAAGGTGTGCCGCGCACCGCTTTACAAATCAAATGCGTGCGTGATATACTCTTAGCGTGCACAGCCGCGCACTGTGTTTTGCGACTCTCCGACGCTTTACTCGGTTTGCGGCGATAGTATAAATAATTTTTAGGAGGAAGCCAAAAAATGGCAACCAAGCAGGAAATCATCGAAAAGTATGCCGTCCACGAGGGCGACACCGGCTCGCCGGAAGTGCAAATAGCTCTTCTCACCGAGCGTATCAACCATCTTAATGAGCATTTAAAGGTTCACAAGAAGGATAATCATTCACGCCGTGGCCTATTTAAGATGGTCGGTCAGCGCAGGGGTCTTTTGAATTATCTCAAAGAGAAGGACATCGAGCGTTACAGAACCATACTTGCAAGCCTCAACCTCAGGAAATAAGCAAAAAAAAGAGCGCGGGCGAAAAGCCCCGCTCTTTTCGTATCCTCACGAGCTTCGCGCGGATACGAAAAGAGCGATTTCTCGCGGCGGCGCAAGCTGCGTCTCCGCTCCATCGCGGGGGGTCACCAGCCTCCGCACCCCTTAAATACGTTATTAAATAGAATGAATATAAAGGAGCATGAAGACATGCAGAAAAACTTCTCAATGGAATTGGCGGGCAGAACCCTCACCATCGAAACCGGCAAATATGCCGAACAGGCGGGCGGCTCGTGCTTGGTTCGCTGCGGCGACACCGCCGTGCTCGTTTGCGCTACTGTGGCTAAGGCCCCGCGCGACGGCGTTGATTTCCTCCCACTTAGCATAGAGTTCGAGGAAAAAATGTATTCCGTGGGCAAAATCCCCGGCGGCTTTATAAAGCGCGAGGGCAGACCCACCGAAAAGGCTATACTTACGTCCCGTCTTATAGACAGGCCGCTTCGTCCCCTGTTCCCCAAGGGCTTCCACAATGATATTCAGGTGGTTGCAACCGTGCTTAGCGTGGAGCAGGACGTGCAGCCGGACATACTTGCCATGATAGGCGCTTCTGCGGCGCTTAGCATCAGCGACGCTCCGTTTGCCGGCCCTATCGGCGCTGTGTGCGTGGGCTATGTGGACGGCGAATATGTGGTAAATCCCTCGAGCGCGCAGCGTGAGAAAAGCCGCCTCCAGCTTACGGTCGCCGGAACTGCGGACGCCGTGATGATGGTCGAGGCGGGCGCACTTGAGATAAGCGAAGAAGAAATGCTCAAGGCCATACTCTTTGGCCATGAAACCATAAAAGAAGAAGTCAAATTCATCGCCGCCATGGCTGCCGAAATAGGCAAGCCCAAGTGCGAGGTGAACATACATGAGCCTGAGGCCGAGCTTACTCAAAAGGTGCGCGATTATGCGCGCGAAAAAATAGAGTGGGCGCTTGATACTTTCGATCGCAAGGAGCGCGAGGCGCGCAGCTCCAAGGTAAAGGAAGAAACCATAGCGGCCTTCGCCGAGGAATATCCCGATAGTGCCTCCGATATAGACGCCATACTCTATAAGCTCAATAAAGAGATAGTGCGCGATAAGATAATCAATCGCAAGATTCGTCCCGACGGCAGGCAGCAGGAGGAGATACGCCCGATATGGTGCGATACCAGCATGTTCGCGCGCACACACGGCAGCGCCGTGTTCACCCGCGGCCAGACCCAGGTAATGACAATATGCACCCTTGGCACGATAGGCGACGGGCAGACGCTCGACGGCATAGGCGAGGAAGAATTTAAACGCTATATGCATCAATACAATATGCCTCCCTACAGCGTTGGCGAAACTCGCCCCATGCGCGGCCCAGGCCGCCGCGAGATAGGCCATGGCGCTCTTGCCGAGCGCGCGCTGCTTCCCGTGATACCCTCAGAAGAAGAATTTCCGTATTGCATGCGCCTTGTAAGCGAGGTCATTTCCTCCAACGGCTCTACCTCGCAGGCCTCTATCTGCGCCAGCACGCTTGCGCTGATGGACGCGGGCGTTCCTATTAAAAAGCCGGTCGCGGGCGTTGCCATGGGTCTTATAAAGGACGAGTCCAACGGCAATATCGCCGTTCTTACCGACATACAGGGTTTAGAGGATTTCCTCGGCGATATGGACTTCAAGGTCGCCGGTACGCGTGACGGCATAACGGCAATTCAAATGGATATAAAGATAAAGGGCATAGACGAGGAGATACTCACCCGTGCGCTCGCTCAGGCCAAGCGCGGCAGATTCTTCATACTCGATAAGATGCTCGAAACCCTCAGTGCCCCGCGTGAGGAGCTTTCAGCCTATGCACCGCGCATACTTCAATTCAGCATACACCCGGATAAGATCCGCGAGGTCATAGGTTCGGGCGGAAAGGTTATCAATAAGATAATCGCGGATACCGGCGTCAAGATAGACATAGAGGACGATGGCCGCGTGTTCATAGCTTCTCCTGACGAAGCCGCCTCAAGTGCTGCAAAGAAGATGATAGACGCTATCGTAAAGGATATAGAGGTCGGCGAGGTATACTTTGGCAAGGTTGTGAGGATATTGCCAATAGGCGCGTTCGTTGAGCTAAAGCCTGGCAAGGACGGCCTTGTGCACATAAGCAAGCTTGCCAACCACCGCGTTGAAAAGGTGGAGGACGAGGTGAGTATAGGCGACGAGATACTCGTGCGCGTAACCGAGATCACCCGCGACGGCAAGATAAACCTCACCCGCAAGGGACTTCTGCCGGAGGACAACGTTAACTAATAGCTAAAATCAAGCGGGGGAGCCGTCGTTAGGCGGCTCCCTATTTGTAGAATTATATGTTGAAAATAAGGCATTATAAAATTGTGAGCCGGTTTTACGGCTAATAAATTAAAGGACAGGCATAGATGTTTTCACACAAACTTTCAAACGGCGTGAGCGTCGTAGCGGAAAAAATGGAAGGCTATCGCTCGGCATCGGTAGGCGTGTGGTTCGGAGCGGGCAGCGTATATGAAAATGACGCGAACAACGGCTCGTCTCACTTTATCGAGCACATGCTCTTTAAAGGCACCAAAACCCGCACCGCAAGCGAGATAGCCGCGCAGATGGATGCACTCGGCGGCAATCTAAATGCGTTTACCGCAAAGGAATGCACCTGCTATTATGTTAAAGTGCTCGGCGAATATCTTGAGGGAGCGCTCGATATTTTATCCGATATAGTGCATAATTCCCGCTTTGACGATAAGGATATTCAGCTTGAAAAGGGCGTCGTCACAGATGAAATACTCATGAATGAGGATTCCCCGGAGGACGTTGCGCACGATGCAATATCATCGCTCGTCTTTGCAGGTTCACCCGTGGCGCGGCCGATAATAGGCACTAAAAAAACCGTTGCGAGCTTTACCCGCGATGGCCTTCTTGATTACATGAACGCCAATTATTCTGCGCTTAACACTGTTGTATCATGCGCGGGGGCGTTTGACGAGGAGAAGCTCATAGGCATGCTGGAGGAGCGCTTTGGCAAGGCCGAAG
>CAZUUR010000144.1:0-5417 GCA_964622815.1 uncultured Oscillospiraceae bacterium
TTCAAGCCATTTTAACAGCTTGAAAGATGGTATACGGGTTTTTTCGCGTGTGCTCTCGCGTCTTATTAAATACTGCGCTTCATCTATCGTATGCGCCGGAGTAGACTATTTGGCGTATTTGCTATTGATGATGTGGCTCACGCCGCAATACAGCTTTATTGGAGCAAGGCTTATAAGCAGCGTTCTTAATTATGAATTGAACCGCAACGCCGTGTTTAAAAGCAATCCTTCAGCGATAAATGCGTTTAAGTTCGCGGTGCTGGTGATATTTGTAATGTGCGTGGGTTCGCTGGCGGTAAAATATCTTGTAAGCGCGGGAATGGGCTCGCTGATTTCCAAGGTCATTGTGGACGTGGTGCTTTTCATATTTAATTACATCATGCAGAATAAAGTAATATTTAAGCATAAATAAAAAGAAACTGCTAAACGACATAAAGAAAAAAGTATAAATATTCTCAAATATGCTGTTTTTAGACATAATTGCAAAATTTTTGCGTCCGAGAAATTGACATTATACTGCCTGCGGTATACAATTATTTGGTAAATATGTGTATATCCGCAGTTTGTCATACCAAATACTTATATTTCGAGATGGAGATAAGCGATGATCGTACTTGATGAATCAAAATGCGTTGGCTGCAACTCCTGTATTAGAGAATGCCCGGTTCGCGAGGCAAATATAGCGCGGACTGACGGCAATGGAAAAACGATAATACATGTGGATCCTGATAAGTGCATTAAGTGCGGCAACTGCATAAAGAGCTGCAACAATAAAGCACGCTCCTTTACCGATGATACCGACGCGTTTTTTCGTGATTTACGCGCCGGTGCTAAAATAACGCTTATCGCCGCTCCGAGCATGAAGGTGTTGCCTTCGATGGAAATTGGCGCAATGTGCTAAGCTGGTTCAAACGGCAGGGCGTAGATAAAATATACGATGTTGGTCTCGGTGCGGATATTTGCACATGGGCGCATCTTAAACTCATGAAAGAAACGGGAGTGAGGCATCTTATCTCGCAGCCTTGCGCCGCCATCGTGAATTACATTACCACATATAGGCCAGAGCTAATTAAAAATCTATCGCCAGTGCAAAGCCCAATGGCATGCCTTGCGGTGTTTATCAAAGAATATGAGCATAGCGCGGATCGCATAGCGGCGCTCTCCCCGTGCATAGCCAAGGGCGATGAGTTCACTACGACCGGGCTTATCAACTATAATATTACGTTTCAAAAGCTGCGCGAGCGCTTTGCCGCCGAAGGCATCAATTTCCCGCGCGACAATAAAAACAGCGATTTCGAGTTCGATTTCTCACAGGGCTATCTTGGAAGCATATATCCCAAGCCAGGCGGACTTTCGGACAATCTTGCAAAGCATAATCACTCGCTCAATATAGTCAGCTCAGAAGGCCTGCATAAGGTCTATTCGGAGCTGGATTTGTATTCGATGGAGCCCGAGGGCGTTATACCCGATGTGTTCGACGTGCTCTCCTGTGCCGCCGGCTGCAACGGCGGCCCTGCCATAGGCGTTAACTACACAAGCTTTAATGCCGAAAAGGTCATGCACGACGTTAAGCTTTACAAGCTTAACAATTATGAAAATAAGACGCGTGAAAAGCGCCAGTTTGCGATGTTTGACAGAAAGCTGCGCTTGGAGCATTTTATCCGCAAGTATGAAGCCAAGCAGTCAATGGGTCACAATCCCACCAACGACGAAATAGACGCAATGCTCGCTAAAATGGAAAAATTCTCCGAGAGCGAGCGTAAATACGATTGTCACGCCTGCGGCTATAAGAGCTGCCGCGATATGGCGTGGTCGATATGCAAGGGGCTCAACGTGGTTGAAAACTGCGTGGAGTATTCGCGCAAGCAGTCCGAAAAAAAGACGCATGCGCTTGCGGATATGAGCACAAACATATCCACCATGACCGATACGCTTATTCAGCTTTACGGCGATCTCGGTTCTGCGATAGACCGCGTAGGCGGCGAGGTCACCAATATAGACGGGCTAAATGTTTTAAATCTTGAAAAGATGGAGATCATCACCCAAGAGGTTCGCTCGCTCAGGGAGGTGTGCACCAGCATAGTCGATGCGATGGGCAGCATATCCGCCAATATTGAGGGCTTTGCAGAAATGACGCAGAGCGTTTCCACGATAGCAAGGCAGATAAACCTTGTTGCGCTGAACGCCAGCATAGAAGCGTCTCGCGCGGGCGAGTTCGGTTCGGGCTTCGCGGTGGTTGCAAATGAGGTGCGCCTGCTCGCTAAAAATTCCGCCGAGGCCGTGGGCGATGCGCAGAGCAAGCAGGTATCGGTTGAAAAATCCATCGGCGAGATAGGCGTAATGATAGAATCCATCAACTCGCTCACTCAAAAGCTTAATAGCTCCATTGAGGATATGCGCTCCAACATAGGCGATACTGAGGCGAGCGGCAAGCAGATAGGCGTCTCCATGCACGACATACAGGATATTTCAAGCAGTGTTTCAGGCCTCGCCAGTCAAACCAGCGCTGTGCTGGCACAGCATAGTCAAGCGTAAACACAAAAAAGGGCTGTAGCAAAACACGGTCAAGACCGCTAGATATTGTGGTGAGAGCTTCACACAATATGCAGCGGTCTTGACTTGACTGTGTTTTGCTACAGCCCTTTTTTTATCGTGTTATGCCGGAGTGGCTGTAAATGCAGAATTTTTCCTGGTTTAAGCGGTAAGCCTTCTCCTTAGACGGAAAAAAGCTTGTCAAATTCCTTAGCGTCCGCTTCGGCTATAAGCCATAAAGGGTTGTAAATATTGAAATTACGGGCGAACTCAGCTTGCCCCACAACATGCCGCAGATAATATGCGCTGCAATGCGTAGGGGTGAACTGTGTTCGCCCGTTGTTTTTATCCCTTTATTATGTCAAGCGCAGCCTTTGCCACGTTTTGAGCGGTAAAACCGTATTCGTCAAAAAGCTTTCCGGCAGGTGCGGACGCGCCGAAGTCGTCGTGCGATATAACAGCGCCGTCAAGCCCTGTGTATTTGTGCCAGCCAAAGCTTGTGCCTGCCTCAACGGCAACTCGCTTGCGCATAGCCTTTGGCAGCACGCTTTCGCGGTAGGCCTCGTCCTGTTCGTCGAAAAGCTCCATGCAGGGCATCGAAACGAGCCGCGCGGTGAAGCCCTGAACGGAGAGTATGTCGGCCGCCTTGTATATCAGCTCCACCTCGGAGCCTGAGGCCATCAAAATCACGTCCGGTTCGCCCTTTGGCTCGCGCAGTATGTAGCCGCCGCGAAGCGCGCCCTCGCCTGTGCCTTCAAGCTGGGGCAAATTTTGGCGCGAAAGCGCGAGTGCGGTGGGCTTTTGCGCCTTGAGCGCGCTAAGATATGCAAAGGCACATTCCTTCGCGTCCGCCGGACGGTATACGTTAACGCCGGGAGTTGCGCGCAGCGCCGCCACATGCTCTATGGGCTGATGCGTTGGGCCGTCCTCGCCAACACCTATGCTGTCGTGCGTGAGTATGTATAGCACGGGCAGCTTCATAAGTGCGCTGAGGCGAAGCGCGGGTTTAAGATAGTCCGAGAATACGAGGAACGTCGCACAGTAGGGGCGCAGCCCGCCATAGAGCGCTATGCCGTTGCAAGCGCACGCCATGGCAAATTCGCGTATTCCAAAGTGAATGTTGGGCGCGTCGGGCGTTTCGGCCGAGAAAAAGGGCAGACCCTTGAGCTCAGTCATGTTGGAGGAGCACAGATCCGCGCTGCCGCCAAAAAACTCAGGTATAAGCGGATAAAGCTTGTTAAGTATATCGCCGGATATGGAGCGCGTCGCCTTAGGCGCGTCAAGCGTATAGCTCCTTAAAAGCGCCTCGGCCTCATTTGAAAGCTCGCCGCTCTGCCATGATAAAAGCTCCTTGTAAAGCTCTGGATACGCCTTTTTATAGCCGTCGAGCATAATGTCGTATTCCTTGTGCGGCCTTGCGCATTCATCTGCAAGCTCGGCAAAATGCGCCTTCACCTCATCGGGTATGGTAAAGGGCGGATAATTATAGCTTAGATCCTCGCGCATCTTGGCTATCGCCTCCTCACCAAGCGGTGAGCCGTGCGCTGAGGCCTTGCCCTCCTTGAGCGTGCCGTGAGCTATTTTGGTTTTCACTATTATAAGTGTAGGCTTTGCGGCCTCGCGCTTTGCTTCGCTAAGAGCAAGCGTTATAGCGTCGATGTTTTCACCGTCGTCAACGCTTATAACCTGCCAGCCGTAAGCGTCGTAACGTTTTAACACGTTTTCACGGAAAGCAACATCGGTGTTTCCTTCTATCGTAATATTGTTGCTGTCGTAGAGCACTATGAGCTTGCCAAGGCCAAGCGTTCCCGCCAGGGAAGCCGCTTCCGAAGCAACTCCCTCCATCATGCAGCCATCGCCCGCGAGCGCATAGGTGAAATTGTTAAAAACGGGGAAGTCGTCGCGGTTAAAATGCGCCGCAAGCCGCTTTTGCGCCATCGCCATGCCCACAGCCATCGCTATGCCCTGACCGAGCGGGCCGGTGGTGGCCTCAACGCCCTTTGTGTGGCCGTGCTCCGGGTGACCTGGGGTGAGGCTGCCCCATTGGCGGAAGGATTGAATATCCTCCATACTCACGGGATAACCGTAAAGGTGCAATAGCGCGTATTCCAGCATCGAAGCGTGCCCGGCTGAAAGTATGAAGCGGTCGCGACCCTGCCATGAGGGGCACTTGGGGTCGTGACGCATTTGCTTCCACAAAGCGTAGGCCATTGGCGCTGCGCCTATGGGAAGGCCGGGGTGTCCGCTTTTTGCTTTTTCTATAGCGTCGGCGGCAAGCACTCGCATAGCGGAGATACAGAGCTTATCGTTTTGAATCATAAAGGTAAAACCTCCTCATGAACATTCGTTTCATTTTTAGCATATCACATATTCTTTGATAAGAAAACGGGTTAGATTTAGTATATCTTGTGAACTTGATTGTTTTAGGGTTGACATCGGTCAAAGGCAGTTTTATGATGAATATGCGTGAAAAAGTTGTATTATATATAACGAAACAACACGCATAATAAAAACATATATCTTTGTGGAGGTAAAAATGAACGCATACATCGAGAGAGTTTTGGATCAGGTGAAGAAGCGCAATCATGACGAGCCTGAGTTCCTTCAGACTGTTGAAGAAGTGCTCAAGTCCCTTGAAACCGTAGTAGCGCAGCACCCCGAATACGAGAAGATGGGTCTTCTTGAAAGGCTGACCGAGCCTGAGCGCGTTATAGAATTCCGCGTTACTTGGGTTGACGATGCGGGCAAGGTTAATGTAAACCGCGGCTTCCGCGTCCAGTTCAACAGCGCCATAGGGCCCTACAAGGGCGGCCTGCGCTTTGCTTCCCATGTTAACCTCTCCGTTATGAAGTTCCTCGGCTTCGAGCAGACCTTCAAAAATAGCC
>CAZUUR010000145.1:0-5251 GCA_964622815.1 uncultured Oscillospiraceae bacterium
GAGGCGTTTGCATGATCAATATAGCTTGCGATATTATCAAAGGAAGCCTTGTCAATAACTGCGCCCATGAGATTTGTGAAATCCGTCACGTCGCCCATCTTTATCTTGGCAATCTCCTCAAGCACGCCCTTTTTCACCTCTGGCCATATACTCGCCGGCACATAAGCGCGGGACGCAGCGGAGCACTTCTGCCCCTGGAACTCAAACGAACCGCGAACCATCGCCACCACCAACGCACGCACGTCGGCTGTGTTATGCGCGAATATGAAATCCTTGCCCCCGGTTTCGCCAACGAGGCGTGGATAGTTCTCATAGTTTGCTATATTCTCGCCAACAAGCTTCCACACGCTCTGGAAAACAGCGGTCGAACCTGTGAAATGGAAGCCACCGAGCTTGGGATTGGTGAGAACATATTTACTCACCTCGCTGCCACGGCTGGGAATGAAATTGATAACGCCCGCGGGAAGTCCCGCTTCCATAAACAGCTTCATTAGATAATAGTTTGAAAGCACCGCCGTTGACGAGGGCTTCCACACAACCGTATTGCCCACTATCGCCGGAGCGGCGCCGAGATTGCCCGCTATAGAGGTGAAATTGAAAGGCGTGACCGCCACTATAAAGCCATCGAGCGGACGGTATACAAGCCTATTCCATGTGCCGTTTGAATTGAGCGGCTGCTCACGGAATATCTGCTCGGCATAATAGGTGTTGAACCGGAAGAAATCCGCAAGCTCGCAAGCTGAGTCTATCTCGGCCTGAAACGCCGTCTTGCTCTGGCCGAGCATTGTTGCCGCGTTCATTATGGCGCGCCACGGACCGGCGAGCAGATCGGCACATTTAAGGAATATGGCCGCTCTATGCTCAAAGGGCATGCTCTCCCACGCTTCCTTCGCGTCCAAAGCAGCCTGCGCAGCCATTTTAAGCTCTTTTTCGCCTGCCACGCAGTATTGAGCGAGCACATGCGCATGATCGTGCGGCATAACCACAGTTGCTCTCTTATCCGTCCAAATCTCCTTGCCGCCTATTATAAGCGGTATCTCAACAACGGTTTGAGACTGCCTGTCAAGCTCCTTTTTAAGCGCCGCACGCTCCGGACTGCCGGGCATATAGCCGTAAATAGGCTCGTTATAGGGCTTTGGAATTGTGAAGTAAGCGTTCGTCATGACTTGTCTATTTCCTTTCAAAATATTTATTACATTTTTTGATAAAATGGTTTGCATATATTCCTATTGCATATTATAATGCGCTTGGTTATATTAGTAAAATTACTATTTATAATTAGTTTAAGTATGATTTTGAATAAATCAGAAGGAGCGAGGCGAACATTGGATACCAAAAAGCTGGAGGTATTTATTGCCGTGGCGGAAAATGAAAGCTTCACCAAGGCGGGCGCGCTATTGGGCTACACGCAGTCCGGCGTGAGCCACATTATAAAGGGGCTTGAGGCGGAGCTTTCGCTCACGCTTTTCAGCCGCACGACCCGCAGGCTTCGCCTCACGGAAACGGGGCGGGTGCTGCTCGCGTCCGCACGCGAGATAGTTAAGTGGAGCGAGCAGTTTGACCAACTGGTATCCGGCATACATGGCATAGACAGCGGCAATTTGCGCATAGCTTCGTTCACGAGCATATCCGTCCATTGGCTGCCGCCCATAATTAAGGCGTTTAAGCAGAGCTATCCCAATATCCACATGCAGCTCATGGAGGGCGGTGCGCAGAGGATAGAGCAGCTTATAAGCGATGGCAGCGTTGATATTGGGCTGTTGAGCTATCAGGAGCAGAGCGAGAACGAATTTATCCCGCTTGCCAACGATGAGCTTATGGCTGTGCTGCCGCGCACACATGAGCTTGCAAAGCGCAAGAGCTGCGCCATATCGGAGCTTGCAAACGAGGAATTTATTGTCCACGCCACCGGTATTGATTACGATATGCCAAACGCGCTCGCAAGAGCCGGACTTTCCCCCAAGGTGCTTTTCTCCTCTATGGATGATCACACCATAATATCCATGGTCGAAAGCGGGCTTGGCGTGAGCATACTGCCAAAGCTCATGCTCACGGGCTATGCGCACAATGTTGCAATTCGGCCTCTCGCGCCCAAGGTTTACAGGCGGCTTGGCATATCGCTGCCGTCGCTTGAAAACGCTTCCCCTGCGGCGCTAAAGTTTATTGAATACACGCAGAATATGCTAAAGGAGCAAGTATGAAAGGCTTCGTCTTTCATACTCGGTTTTGAGGCTTTCGTCGCGGAACGCGCGACGATTTTGCTTGCGCAAAACCACCCTCAATTCCCACCTACGGTTAAAATTTTGAAGGGACGCTTTCGTAAACGAAAGCAATGGTCACAAAAATGAGCATCAACATAAAGCCCGCCAACGTGCGTGTTGTAGTTATACTGGCAGTTATGGGCGTATCATTTTCGGCTATATTTGTGCGGCTCGCCTCCGCGTCGAGCATAACGCTCGCTATGCTGCGCATGGGGATAACCGTGATATTGCTGCTGCCGCTCATGCTCACAAAGTATTTTAAGGAGCTGCGCGGCGTAAAGCTTAATACGCTTGGCGCATGCGCACTTAGCGGCGTTGCGCTCGGGCTGCATTTCGCCACCTATTTTGAGGCGATAAAAAACACCACCCTGGCCTCCGGCCTCACCCTTGTGAACACCGAGGTTTTCTTTATCGCAATAATGCTGTTTGTGCTCTATCGGGAGAAGCTTTCGGCGCTAGGCATCGTGGGCGTCGTCACCGCGTTCGCGGGCGGCGTTATAATCGCCGGAGGCGACTTTTTGGGCGCGGCGCAGGGCAAAAATGTGATGTATGGCGATCTGATGGCTGTTCTGAGCGCCATCTGCATGAGCGTATACACCCTTATAGGCCGCAAGCAGCGTCAAGCGCTTTCAGCGCTTACCTATTGCTTTTTAGTGTATCTCGCGGCCACACTCACGCTCGCAGCTGCGCTCATTTTCTCGCCTGCCTCCACCCCGCTTTCCGCGCTGACGCTCACTGATATAGGCTGCGCAGCAGGCATGGCTGTTTTCTGCACGCTTCTTGGGCACACGATTTTCAACTGGGGGCTTAAATATATTTCGGCGCTGTTTATATCCACTGTAAAGCTGCTTGAGCCTGTGTTCTCCTGCATGCTTGGTTTTTTCCTTTTCGCGGAGACACCCGCGCTCACGCAGGCTTTGGGCGGCGCGGTGGTTATAGCGGGGATTTATGTGTATACGCGCTCAACAGCCGTTAAGCAAGCCTAATAACCTGGGAAATAACTTGCTCAAGCCCTGATATGACTGTATAATACTTCTTATGAAACGCATTTTTTCATTTATGCTGGCAGTGCTCATGTCGTTGAGCCTTATAGCAATGCCATCAGGCAGCCAAGCCGCGCGCACGGATAATAGCTGGGTGCGCGTGAAGCTTTCAGTGGGCAGCTTGCAGAGCATATCGCTAAACCTTATGGGCTGCTATTTCTTATTCGGCGCTGACGAATGCTTTTGGGGCGGCACGCTCACCGTCTCCATGACCGATGCGAACACGCTTGTGGCCTCGCATTCGCAGTATGGAGAAATTCAAACAGGCACGCGCATCGCGCTAATACGCGAGTATGTTGACCCTGCGGCGGGCGCGGTAATGTTCACAAACGCTGCAAGCTATGTGAGCGGCAACTCATATCTCGGGCACGTTTATTTTGATATTTCGGGTGGCTATATAAGGGTGATAAATGAAGTCCCGCTCCCGCAATACCTTTATGGCGTTATTGGCCACGAAATGAGCGAAAGCTTTCCGCTTGAGGCGCTAAAGGCGCAGGCGGTGGCTGCTGGCTCGTACGCAGTGACTTATGTTAATTCTAGCGATGCTTATCATTTTGTGGATACCTCCGCGAAGCAGGTCTACAAGGGCTTTGACCCTTACGATGTTAAGGTGATACAGGCCGTTGATGAAACCGTCGGCCTTGGGCAGGTACTAACGCACAAGACCTCCGGCAAGCTGCTGCGCGCATTTTTCTGCTCGAGCAACGGCGGCGAAACAAATACGCCCGAGCTTGAGTGGAACGGCACTGTAGCGGATACCTCCGCCATTACGGAAACAGGCTATGAAGTAAAGCTTGATAATGATGATTTCAATAATCCCTCATGCTTATCTCAGGGTGAACAGGCGCGTTATTCCATCACTTACGGCGCACCCGCGGCAGCCACCGCTATGGACATTGCCTTTAGCTCACTGCTGCTTGAAAAAGCGCAAGTGCAAAACAGCGCTGTCACCGCCATAACGAGCATTAACTCGGTCAGCGCCAACACGCCCATCGCTGGCACTACGCGCGCAATGACAAAATGCACAGTTGAAATGACCACAAACGTGGGCAACATAAGCGTGACATTTGACATCGCGCAGCTAAAGCAAGCCGGCGTCTTTGGCACGCTAGATCACACGCTCTCAATTTACTGGGGCGAGCCTGTGAGCAATGGTTATGCGTTCTATCACGCACGCTGGGGCAGCGGCATAGGCCTTAGTCAGCGCGGCGCACAGGCGCGGGCGAACGCCGGGGCATCGTACACGGATATATTGAGCTTTTATTACCCGCAGGCGCGGATAGAATATATCAATCTAAACATGCCGCTCGATCCCGTCTCGCCTTATCATGTGGCAACGCCCACCGTGCTTGCAACTGGTGTAATTAACTCCAACGGCGTTAATTTGCGCAAAGGACCTTCCACCTATTATGAGCTTATCACAACGCTCGCTTCCGGCACAGATGTTGATATTTACGGCGAGATAGGCGCGTGGGACGACGTGCTTGTGAAGGTGGCCGGACAGCTTGGCTTTGTTCACTCCACTTACGTCACCATAACGTCCCGCACAGACGCACCGGCGTATAACCCCCTAGACGCAACCGGCACGGACGCTATCGCACGTGGCAGGATTGTTAATGTGAGCGATTCGGTTAATTGCAGAAATGAGCCTTCCGCATCAAGCGATAGATTATGCACTATTCCAAAAAACGCCGAGGTTACCATATATGGGCGCAGCGGCTCATGGTATTATGTTTATTACAATGGAAACTACGGCTATGTGATAGGGCGCTATGTGGAAATAATCGAAACCTATCTAAGAGTGGAGCTTGATTTAAACCGCGACGGTTTAATAGATTTGCTTGATGTTAAGCTAATTGCGGACGTTGTGGCTGGCGTTTACACGCTTACTGATGCGCAGGCCACAGCTTGCGATCTCGATTTTGACGGTGCTATCACCGTGCACGA
>CAZUUR010000146.1:0-5240 GCA_964622815.1 uncultured Oscillospiraceae bacterium
AAATTCTTTATTAATACAAACAAAAAAAATATTTATAGTAACAATAATTGAAGATCATGGTGATCAAACTCAAGAGATAACTGATATTGTAAATAGTTATAAAAATAAATTAAATATAAATTATATAAAAAATTCTAGAAATTTGGGGCCAGGTCTTACTAGACAAGTAGGTATAGATGCTAATAAAATGTGTGATTATCTTATGTTTATAGATAGTGATGATATATTATATCCAAGAGCAGTAGAAATTTTATATAAAGAGGCAAAAACACACGATGCTGATATGGTATCTTCTAATATATATGTAGAGGGAGAAAGTCATATCGGAAAAATATTAGATAAAGAAAATAATTTAACTTGGATGCATGGAAAAATTTATAAAGCAAAATTTTTAAAAGATAAAGAAATAAGATTTCCAAATTATATAAGATATAATGAAGATGGATATTTTAATTTAAAATGCAATTTTTTATCTAAGAAGAAATATTTTATTGAAGAAGTTACTTATTTATGGAGAAATAATAAATTTTCAATAACAAGAGAAAAAAATGGTTTGTTTTGTGATTCTGGTACTATTGATTATATTAAAGGCCAGCTAAATGCTTTTTATGAAATATTACAAGAGGATTATTTTAATTTAAATTTATTTAATACATTATCTATAATTTATAATTATTATATATATTATTTTTTAATATTGAATAATGAAAAAAATAATGATATAGAAAATTTATTAAAACAATTATTTAATTCAGAAAAAATAGAAAAACTATTTATTGAAGGAAAATGTATTGGGTATATATCTGAAAAAATAAAAAGTTTTGTAGTTATAAATAATAAAATACACTTTTTCCCTATAAATTTTGATAGGTGGGCAAAAAATTATAATGAAAATATATGTTGTTAATGGATATCCGCAAAGTGGAAAAGATACTTTTGTAGATTTATGTATAGAAAGAATTTCATCAATATATAGTATTAAATTATCTACTATTGATTTTGTTAAAGAAATAGCTAAACAATGTGGATGGAATGGAGAAAAAAATTTAAAAAATCGAAAATTTTTAAGTGATTTAAAAGACTTACTTACTGATTGGGATGATGTGCCTTATAAACAAATAGAAAAAAATATACAACATTTTGAATATCCTTTTAAAATTTATGATATGCCAACTACAAATTGTGTAATATTTATTTTTTGTAGAGAACCGAAAGAAATATCTAAATTAGTAAAAAGATTAAATGCAAAATCTATATTCATAGATAGATTTGAGGCAGAATCTAAAGAACAATCTAATCACGCAGATAACGAAGTAAAAGATTATAATTATGATATTATTATTAATAATAATGGTAATTTGCAAGAGCTGAAAAATGAAGTAAATAATTTTTTAAAAAAAGAAGATATAATATATTTTCATTAAAAGGAGAAATATAATGATTGATGGAGTAGATTTTCATAATTTAGAGACTCAAAGATATTGGACTTTTCCAGCTGGATATAAGAAAGATGCTAAAAAAGAAACTCAAGAAATGATTTTTAGTGGAGATTATATTGGAGCTAGGAAAGTAGATGGAGCTTTTTATAAATTTTTAAAAGACTCTGATGGAAAAATGGAACTTCTTGGTAGAAGCAAAAGTGTAAATGGAGATTATTTAAATAAAATTGACTGGGTTCCTCAGCTTCATCCATTTTTTAATTCTCTTCCAAATGGTACTTGTTTATTAGGAGAAATATATTTGCCAGAAAACGAGGGTTCTCATAATGTTACTGCTATAATGGGTTGCTTAGTAGATAAGGCTTTAAAAAGGCAAGAAGTTGGCATGAAATTACATTACTATGTATTTGATATACTTGCTTATAATGGAGAAAGTTTATATGAAGAATTTATTCAAAAAAGACTTCTGTATCTTAATAAAATAGAATTTATGCCGTATACAATTAAAGCAGTTTATTATGAAGGGAAAGAATTATGGGAAGAATTACAACAAATTCTTTCTAATGATGGAGAAGGAATTGTAATTACAAAAAAAGGAACTTGTTATCAACCTGGGAAACGTCCAGCGCGCCAAACCTTAAAAGTAAAAAAAGAGTTACAAGAGAAAGTAGATTGTTTTTTTACTGGACATATAGCAGAGCCAACAAGAGCATATACTGGGAAAGAAATTCAAACTTGGAAGTATTGGGAAAATTTAAAGACGGGAGAAAAAATAGAAGGAGAGTTTTATAAAGAATACTCCAAGGGGGATACTATTGAATCAGTTACTAAACCATATTTTTATGGATGGGCAGGTAGCCTTGAAATTGCTTTATTAAAAGGAGAAAAAATTATTCCTATTGGATTTTTAAGTGGTTTAACGGATGAAATTAAAGCAAATTATAAAAACTACAGAGGAAAATGTATTGAAGTAACGGCAATGCAATTTACAGAAGATGGTATGCTACGCCATGGCAAGTTTGTGCAATTTAGAGAAGATTTAAATATAAAAGATTGTACATGGGAAAAAGTTTATGGAAAATAATAAAGGTTAATTTTAATGAGCAATTTTGAAGAATCAGTTATAAAAATTCTTAAAAAAGAAAAAATACCTTTTATTCGAGAAAAGACCTTTCAAGATTTAAAGAAAGGTCTTTATCGTTTTGATTTTTATATCCCATCAATTAATATTTTAATAGAAGTAGATGGCGCGCAGCATTATGAATTTAATAAAAAATTTTATAAAAATAGACAAGATTTTTTAAAAGCTAAAGAAAGAGATAGGATTAAAAATTCTTATGCATTATCACATAACATAAAATTATATAGAATACCATATTGGGAAGTTGAAAATATAAAATGTTTTTCTGATATTATACAAAATAAATATTTAGTTGAAACAAAATGGCATAACGATTTGCTAAAAAAATAGATCTCCCTCTCACTAAGACCACTTTAAAATGGTTAAAAGATTTTAATCTTGGGAGGGTAGAATGGAGACGATAAAAGATATAGCAGCTATAATAGGCTGTATTCTCTCAGTAATATCTTTAATTTGTATTTTTACAAAAGGCGGTCGCTCATTAATAAAAAGTATTTTTAAAAAAAATACTTTAGAATTATCTGAAATAAATGAAAAACAAACAGAAGATATAGAATTTATAAAAGAACACGTATTAAATATAAAAAATGATTTAGATATAGTTAAAGAATCTTCAAAACAACAATGCCGCAATGTGATAAAAAATATTTATTATAGATATGCAAAAGAAAAAATTATTCCATTATACGAAAGAAAAACTGCCGATTATACTTATAAAATTTATATTGAAGGATTTCATGCGAACTCTTATGTAAAACTTTTATATGAAGAAATTTGTAAATGGGAAGTTAAACCATCAGAAAAATTATTAGAGGAAGAAGAATAATAATGGATAAAGAAGTCAAAGAATTTGACTTCTTTTTTTATTTATGTTATACTTAAATAAGAAATAAAGGAGATTAAAATAAATTATGAGTATAGGCAATATTATTTTGTCTTGTATTATTTTTATTTTAATCATTGTTTTAATAATATATATTTTAAAATTTCAAAATAAATTTAAAAAATTAAAAAATAAAAGTTTAAAAGAATATAATAATTTTATAGAAGATTTAAAAGAAAAAAGTAAGAAAGAAGAACAAAATTGTCAAGTTAAAATTAAGTTATTAAACGATGTATTAGATGCAAGACAACAACAAAAGAATGAAATTATTCTATATCAAAAAGAAATAATTGATAAAGAGATAGAAGGGTATAAAGCATTAGAATTTGAAAAAGGTTTTAATAAAATTAAAGATGAATTAGATAAAAAAAGAAATGAATTAAATATTCAATTTGAGCAAGAATCAATAAATATTCAAGATAAAATAAAAGAAAAGCAAAAAGAACTTGATGAATCTATATCTATTTTAGAAGAATTTCGTTGTAGGCGCGCCACTATAAATCAAGCGATAATGCGAGAAAAAGAAATACAAGAGGAAAAAGATTTTTATCGAATATTAATTTATGAAAAAGATAAAGAAGATATTAAACTTCTTAGAACTATAGAATCTAAACTTAATAACAGAGAAGCTTTAAATAAATTAATCTTTGAAGTATTTTATAAAAAACCGCTAAATGATATGTTAGCAAGAGTTTTAGAAAATAAAGAATTTTGTGGCATATATAAAATAACAAATCTTAATACTGGAGAGTCTTATATAGGAAAATCTACCAATATAAAAACTAGATGGATTCAACATATTAAAACAAGTTTAGATATTGGAACTATAGCTAAAACAAAAATTCATATTGCTCTTCAAGATATAGGAGTAGATAATTTTTCTTTTGAAGTATTAGAAAAATGTGATAAAGAATGTTACTCTGAACGAGAAAAATACTGGATTAATTTTTATGATACCCAAACTTTTGGGTATAATATACAAAAATAGGAGAAAAATGGAATTAGATAATAAACAAAAAGAAATTATAGAATCTAACTATCCTAAAATTATAGTAGTAGCAGGTAGCGGTTCAGGGAAAACGAAAGTCTTAATTGAAAAAATTCGTTATATAATCAATAATGGAAATAATCCAAAAGATATAGTCGCAATTACCTTTACTAATGCCGCAGCAGAAGAAATGAGAGATCGTTTAGGGAAAATAGCAAAAGATTGTTTTATAGGAACTATTCATTCATATGCTAATAAATTACTTTTAATGAATGGATTTGATACCAATAAATTTATTCACGAAGAGAAATTTGATAAATTTTTTACTGAAGTAAAAAAACATCCAGAAGTAATAGAACCAGTTAATTATTTATTAATTGATGAATATCAAGATATAGATCAATTTCAATATCAATTTTTTGAAATGATTAATGCTAAACATTTTTTTGCAGTAGGAGACGATTGGCAAAATATTTATGAATGGCGCGGTTCTAAAGTTATTTATTTTAAAAATTTAGTTAGAAATCCAAATTTTAAAGTATTTAAAATGGGTAATAATTATAGAAGTGGAGAGAACATTGTAAGATTTGGAATGAGTTTTTTACGTTCTGTAGAAGATAAAATTCAAAAAAATATTTCTTGTCAAAATCCAGAGAAAGGTATTGTAGAAGAAATAAATTATAATTCTTCCTTTATTATAAAAGAAATACAAAAAGAAAAAAATTATGGAAAATGGTTTATACTTGTAAGAAAAAATGCTCAAGGTGAGCAAATTATGACAGATCTTAA
>CAZUUR010000147.1:0-5209 GCA_964622815.1 uncultured Oscillospiraceae bacterium
GGCGGTGTACTTCTGATCGGCGGTCATATCGGAGGTGTAGATGTCGTTGCCGTCTACGTCGACGGAGAACGCCTGCTTATAGCCTTCATCGGTAGCCTGAGGAGCAGCCCAAGAGGTGTTGCTTATCGGGTACTGTATGACGGAAGCAGCTTCGCCATAGTAGCTGTCGAACGCGGTGTCGCGATACACGGCCAATACGGTTGCAAACGCTTTGCGGAGATTCTTGGAGGCATCGCTGCCCTGCTCGCCGCCCACATTCATGGTATCGGCGTTAAGGCCAATGTAGCCATAACCAAGATTGTCAACCTTGCTGGTGAAAACAACGTCGCCGCTGATTTCGCCATTGGAGTTGTAGGAAGCTATCTGCTCGAAGTTTGCCTTCGTGCCATTAAGCTCACCAGCATCAACGGTACCGGCAGCAACAGCCGCGGCAACTTCGTTGGAAGCGGTTTCCTTGAACTGGATATACTTGGTCTTCGGGGCGCCCTTATAATAGAGCTCATTTGCCTCGTAATAAATGACCTTGTTCTCATACTTTACGAACTTGTAAGCGCCAGCGCCCATGGGCTGGGTGGTCTTACCTTCCACTATGGACAGATCGCCGAAGGCATGACCGAACATATTGTTGTCATAGTCATACTGGGCTGCGTCGCCATAATAGTGAAGCGGTACTATCTGCAAACCGCATGCGGAGTAGATAGCGGGTGCGCTAAAGCCGTTAAGCTTAATTTCTACGGTGTAGTTGTCAAGCTTCTTTATGCCAGTGATGTTGGGGATACCGCCGGCCATGTCGGGGTCAATAGCGGCAGCGGCGGAAATGAATTCAGCCTGCGCTTCGCCAAGAACATCACCGTCGCCAGTGGACTCAGTGCCCCAGAAAGCAACCGGGTCGCCTTCGTACTTGGCATAAGTTTCATTGTAGTAATCTTCGATGGTCGGGAAGGTGGTTGCAAGATCCCAAGTGGTGCCGGTTACGGAACCAGTGAGTGCAGTCTGACCTTCGGCAACCTCAGCAAAGCCCCACATGGCCATGCCGAACGCTATCTTGAGACCTTCGTTGCCGGAGATTTCCGCAACGGTCTTGCCGATAGTGGCCGCATAGTCATCGTTGAGGTACTTGCCGCAAACATAATCAACTATCTTCTGGCAGCCGTTCGTCCACTTGGACTTGAGGCTCGCCCAGAACATGTCGTACTGCTCCTGAGTGAAGGTGTCGCCGTCCTTAACGGTGTAGCCTTCGCCAGCGGCGTAGATAGCGGCATAAATGTCGTTATACTTGGCATAGATGTCATCGGTGGTCTGAGTCTGATAGTTCTTCAGGCCGATGATGTCATAAGAGTTAAGAGTGGTAGAACCAACATAAGCGGGGTCAAGATATACATAATAGGTGAATATCATGTCGTCCGCAGTGACAGGCGTACCATCGCTGAACACGAGGTCTTCACGCATCTTTACGGTGTAGGTGGTGACGTCGGCAGCCTCGTCATAAGACTGAGTCAGATTGCAAGGGCCGGTATAGGTATAATCGGTGCCGTTGAAGCTAATGGTCTCACCCTCGATAGCGTTGAACACGATACCGCCAACGCGGTCAGTGGTCATCATGCTTATCTGGGTCATAGCAACAGCATCCTGATCATAACCGGTGTCAGCAAAGAAGGGGCTAAACTTCTCACTGAAGGGGCTATATGCCACGACCAACGGGGTATCATTCGCGGGCTCCGCAACGGGCTCCGCAGAGGGTTCGCTGCTGGGCTCAGCAGAGGTTACAGGTTCCTGTGATGCAGCGGGCTCAGTGGGTGTGGTCGTGGGCTGCGCGGTGCAACCTACAACGCCCATAACCATCATGCACACAAGTGTGAGCGCAACAAACATTGTTAGTTTGTTCTTCATTGTTTCTCCTCCTGATAATTTTATAGGTAGTATATAATACACCACCTATTGGCTAATACTATATCAAAGTGAAGAAGTTATGTCAATAAAATGAATAAGGTGTGTGTGAAGTAACATTCTGACAAAAATGGAAGCTTAATCGATTAAAAATCCAATTTAGCTAATTGCAACGCACTTATACGTTGATTGAAGCTTTATAAACCCTACACTTATGCCGGTGAAAATCAGCGCAAGCATTGCAAAAAGCCCGTCCGGGGTTGAAATATCGAGGGTTTGACCCTTTGTGACAAGCGTGTATATTATTTCTCCCACAAGAGTTACTCCAATAGAAACGGCAAGGAATATGCTATAAGATTTTAGCATAACCACATTTTTGTCATATTGGCCATATTCCATCTTTTCCGGCCCAAATATGAGCATAAAGGTCTTTGCAACGCACATTCCTAAAGGCAGCAGCGTTATAACGTAGGGTAGGAGCACATAAAAAGCCGCCTGTGCACCGCCCGCGCCCAAGGCCGCAGAACCTGTGAGTCCCATGAAGCCGTACAGTGATATTAAAAGGAGCATGAGCACGCCATAAGCGCCTTTCATTTTAAGGCGCTCAGCGTCGGTGAGTCTAAAGCTATAATACTTGCCCTTATAGACCACCTCTTTTTTCACTTTGCCGGGCCTTTTGCCCTCTTTTTCCACGACGTCATAATCCTTGGCATAATCGCGTGTGCGTTTGAACATGAATATTGACCATAGCTTTCACTTTTGAAAGCTTCCCTTCTTAAAAGTTGTGAGGGCGGCGCTAAACCCGAGCGCCTCGGGTGATAAAGGCCGTAAAATAGGGGATTGCCCTATCCTCAGTTTTATGCCTGAAGCGAGAAAAACACAGCCACAGCGCCAAGAAGCAACTGCACTATGCCAAAGCGAAACACCGTCTGCGTATTTGACCAGCCGAGGTTTTTACGCACATGGTCGTGCAGGGGCGTTCTCGTATTTTTCATGAAGTCTATCTTTAAAAAGCGCTTGAGCGACACCTTTATAAGCCCAAGCCCGCCGTCGAGTATAAGCACGAGCGCCACGAGCAGATATATGAGCGGACGACCCGTTTTAAGCACGCATACGGCAATGAAAAGCCCCATCGCGCGCGAGCCGGCGTCGCCCATCATAAGAAGGCTTGGCGTAGCGTTGAACCAAAGATAACCTAAAAGGCACGCCACAAAGGCAAGTATGAGATAATCGGTATTGATGAACGAGCCGCGCGCATAATCCATAACAAATACCGTCATCAGCGTTATTATAACCAGCGTGCCGGAAAGCCCGTCCACGCCGTCTGAACAGTTGGTCACGTTTATTGACACCCAAACCAGTATTGTTGCGAGCACCCCATAGACTATAGGGCTCATTATAACGGTGCCGCCAAATACGGCAAACGTTATAACACTATCGTTATATAATAGGAAGCAACAGGCTGTTCCCGCCGAGACGAGAAGATCCAAAACGCCTTTTTTATATTCGCTCCACGGCTTATCCGACCTATCGTCAAAGAAGCCGGTGAGCATGGCGAATATTAGCAGCGCAAGATAAAAAATATATTCAAGCGTAAGCTCCGAAAAAAGTATCGCGGTCACGACGAACACGATAACGAAAATGAAGCCGGCGCCACGCGGCTTGTCCGCCGAAAGCTTGCCGTCATGGGCGAAATCACGCCCGAGATCCTTTGGAAGATAGCATTTAAAGAGTTTAAGCGAAACGCAGGTGGCAATAAAGGCGAAAAGCACGCCTATGAAGCTAATTATGGGGTTTGGGCCAAAAATATCAAGCAGCATAAAATTATCCTTTTCGTAAATAGTTTAATAGCAACAGCGCACCCTAGCGGCATGCCTGCCGCTAATTTAATGATTATAGCATACGCCGCCGGGCATGGCAAATGGAGGGCTATTGCTTCGATAAATTTGCTGCATCTTGTGAAAACTGCGTGAGTTTATCACTGAACGAAGCTGAGAAAGACTGTATGATGCAAGCAGAACGCTAAAGGAGACGTGCGAAAAATGATGATTAGCAAAGCAGAGGCGACCGGCATGACTAAAGGACTTATGGTAAACAAGAGCCGCTGCCCGCAAAACCATATATGTCCAGCTGTAAAGGTCTGTCCGGCAGGCGCTCTGACTCAAACAGGGTTTAACGCACCCGTTGCGGAGCAGGATAAATGCATACGCTGCGGGAAGTGCGTGGCGCGGTGCCCTATGAGGGCTTTGACGTTGGAATAATATGCAAGGAGGAAATAACATGTCTGTACTTACGATAACAAAGAGTAACTTCGAGAGTGAAGTAATGCAAAGCGATAAGCCGGTGCTGCTCGACTTTTGGGCAAGCTGGTGCGGCCCATGCCGTATGGTATCGCCCTTGGTAGATGAGATAGCTAATGAAACGCCTTGGATCAAGGTTGGCAAAATCAACATTGACGAGCAGCGGGAATTAGCTGCAAGGTTCAACGTGATGAGCATACCCACGCTTATTGTAATAAAGCAGGGCGAAATTGTTGGCAAAGAAGTGGGCGCAAAGCCAAAGCGGCAAATTCTCGCTATGCTGTGAATATGCCCAATAAGGAGTGTTTAAAAATGAAAAAAGTCTATCTAATGCTTGCATTGTCGCTTATACTTATATTAAGCGCTTGCGGCGTGCAAGCGCCCAATCCGGATAACAGCGTCGCACCGCCAGAGCCGACCGCGCAAGCTGAGCCGGCGCTATCCTCGTTCAGCACCGTTGATATTGAAGGAAACGAGCAGGACGAGAAAATATTTGCCGATTACGACCTCACAATGATCAACATCTGGGCTACCTTTTGCAGCCCTTGCCTCAATGAGTTGCCTGACCTTGGAGCGTTGGCCTCCGAGTATGCCGATAAGCGCGTGCGCATCGTTGGCATAGTTATCGACATACAGCAAAATGCCGACGGAAGTTTTGATCAGGACATGATCAATACGGCACGAGAGCTGGTTTCCCAAACCGGCGCCGACTATCTCCACCTGCTGCCAAGCGCCGATCTTGTTGCCGCCAAGCTTGGCATGGTGAATGCCGTGCCGGAGACTATATTTGTTGACAGTGAAGGTAAGCTGGTGGGCAAATCATATATCGGCTCGAAAAGCAAAGAAAAATGGGCAGCTATCATTGACGAATTACTGGCGCAGACACAGGCCATCTAAATCACAGGAGAGACAAATAGGCGCACGGGTTCGACTCCCCTGCGCTTAAAGCACAGGAGGTTCAGCCCGTGAGCAACCAATTAGCACGTTCCCACAGGGGACGGCATATTGCAACAGCCGCGATA
>CAZUUR010000148.1:0-5192 GCA_964622815.1 uncultured Oscillospiraceae bacterium
TCTTTCTATTATTTCTATTTTTCTATCCTTAAAATCCGCGTCCGCGTCATATCCAAGCCGCTTTAGCCTAAAACTTCTCGCCGCCACCTCAAGCACCACGGCAAGATTGCGTCCGGGGCGCACTGGTATCACGATTTTGGGCACATCAACGCCCAGAAGCTCGGTTTTTACTTCGCTGTTTCCAAGTCTTTCATATTGCCGCGCTTGATCCCACAGCTCCATTTCGATTATCATATCTATTGTTTTTTCCGGAACCTCGGCACTCGCGCCAAACATATATCTCACATCTACAATGCCTACGCCACGCACCTCCATCAAATGCCTTGTCACTTCCGGCGCATAGCCAACAAGCTTATCAGGCTCGACGCGTGTTATTTCAACTATATCGTCGCTCACAAGCCTATGCCCTTGCTTTATCATTTCCAGTGCGGTTTCGCTTTTACCTATTCCGCTTTCGCCAATAAGCAGTATCCCAACGCCAAATACATCTATCAATACTCCGTGGATTTTTATCTTAGGCGCTAAATATCTGCCCACAAAAGTGCCGATAAGATGACCTATTTCGTCCGTTCGTCTAGCTGAGAGGAATATGGGTACCAAATGCCTTTGCGCCCTATCAATTAGGATCTCAGGCGGTTTGTTTGATCTTGCGCAAACCACGCACGGTATTCCTCTAGACATGAAATAGTCCATTTTTGCAAAAAGGTCATCGTCCTTTAGGCTATAGAGATAATTCATTTCAGCGTTACCTATGAGCTGCACGCGCTCCTCGGCAAAATGCTTATAGTATCCGGTAAATTGCAAGCCTGGACGATTTATCTCACTCGAAGTAAACTCAATGCTCCCCTTGCCTCTTACAAGTGGTTGCATCTGTAGGCTCTTTGCAAGCTGATCTATGGATATTATTGCATTATCGCTCAATTTCGTTTGCCTTTAACAATATATTGATAAACTGCGCCACTCCAAACTCCGCGCATTTTCCCACTACTACATCAGCCGCTTCGATGACCTCCGGTATCGCATCGCCGACCGCGCCGCCAAGTCCTGCATATCGTATCATCTCTATATCCAAAAGATTATCACCTATTGCAGCAGTCTCGCTTTGAGCTATCCCCATGTGCTCCGCAAGCCAGCACAGCGCCGAACCTTTATGCGCACTAACGCTGTTGAGCTCGATAAATCCCGGCTGTGAGCCTGACACTTTTAATCGTCCTGAAAACCGCTTTGTGAGCATTGGAAGAAGCTCAGCTGCCCGAGTCGGCTCGGTTATCAATAATATTTTGGGAATATCGGTATACTCATGTTCAATTAGCTCAGGGTCAATAACAGCCTTTAAATCCAGATTAGAGATATATCGTTTTGAATACGCGCACTCCTTCTCAATCACAATAGAATCACCCTGATAAATCTGCGCGTGAACACCTAATTCGCGCGCAAGCAGCAATACCTCTCGCGCTAGCGGCATTTTAACGCTAGTTACGTATAAAGGCTTGCCCGTAGCGGTATCAACAATTATTGCACCACCGTAATTTATAACGGGTCCTTTTAGCTCAAGCTTTTTCCATATATATGACGAGCCAAAAAATCCACGCCCAGTTGCCAAGGTAACGATTATGCCGCTATCCTGAGCACGCCTTATGGCTATTTCATTTTCCAAAGGCAGCTCCTTTGGTATTTTAGTGAGCGTATCATCTATGTCTATGGCTAATAATTTATACATAAATGACCTCAATTCATAGAATAAAACTTTAGCTCGGCCTTTTTGCCTGATAGGCTTCGCCATATTATAAGCGATAACAAAAGCTCAACAACAATGTAAAGCGCACATACGATATTAGACAGATTTCCTGCAAAAAACACCAATGCCGCGGGTATCGCCGGTGCAACAAAACCTATAAGCATAGTGAGAAGTATCGGGCTGCCCTGCTTAACCGTTTCAACCTCGCTGACCCAGTCAAATTTAGGGTGCTCAAAATTTATCTTTAGCGCAAACACCGAGCTAAACAGCGCTTGCACAAGCGGCACCAAAATGATAAAAGCAGCGTCTATCGCTGAGGCTTTAAGGGTTATAGCTATCAATACCATAGATATTAGCGTAACCGGCATAGACGTAAGTAAGCCAACAGAAAGCTTTGCTCGCATTATCTCACTCATGCTCAGCGGCAGAGCCTTTAGCTGCCACAGGGATTTACCCTCAAGCGATATTACCGCCGCGTTCGGATTTGTAAGACCCACAGCCATGGCCGCTATAAACGGAGCTACCTTAACAGCCAAGCCGGCCATTCCCGGCATTTCATACAAGGGCTTTAAAATCTCTCCTCCAGATATAATAAGGATTATCGAGCCTGCCAGCAAAATCAAGTATCCTATTGCCACGTTCATAAAGCAGCCTATTGACGAAAAGAATCTCTGAACATCTTTATTAACTAATGCCTTAAACGCTGACGAGGTTACTATATTTTTCTTTTCAAGCTTTGTGTGCGAACCGCTATTTGAGGTAAGTACAGAATTCATCGGTTTTAGCATCTTACCCAATAAAAGCGTAAATAACGCAAACGGAATTATATTGATTGCCGCAAAGCCTATAATGGGAAGCGCGGCTAAATCGGAAAGCCCGTTTGCAAGCCATAACGACATTGGGTATATCCGCTCTACCATATCTGTTAGCACAAGTACTATCGAATCAAAGTTTTCGCCTATGCTGCCTGAGAAAATCACAAACAGAGCAAGCAGCCCTGTAAACAATACGCTCAGCACAAGATTGGCCGTGTTTTTTTTATTCAGTTTTGACGTAAGCTTTGTGAACACAACGCTTATAAACGCTGCTATTACTACCGGAAGCATTGGCGTAATAATTACAAAGACTAAATATAGCAGCGCATACCCAAGCGTAACTTGCTTATAAATAGCATAAACGCCAAGCACGGGGAGCATTATATAGGCTGTAAAAAACAGGTTTGTGCCGTAAAGCTTTAAAAGTCTGCTAAGCGCCACTATGCGCAGGCTTATCGGCAGCGACACCGTTGTGTCAAAGTCGGAAAACACAAATAGAGTATTCGCCGCGTTAAATATGCTGGTAATCACCACAACAAACGATGAAACCGTTATGGCAAGCGCAATAAGCATATCAATTTGACCCTGCGACTCCAATATGCTAGCCATGCCTATAAAATATGTGAATACCGTTGGCAGCATGACCACTCCCAGCACGATATACATTATAAGGTTTGTGCGCAGCTTTTTCTTTTCAGGGCAGTCGCTCAGATATTTAAGCTTATTCATTCCGAATAAGCGAAGCCATTGTATATTTATAAGCAGCTTTAGTTCTCTCATTTTTCGATCAACTCCAAAAACACTTCTTCAAGCGAACCGTTGCCCTTGACGCTCGATGTATCGCCCGAAGCAATGAGATTTCCGTTTTTGATTATTGCAATTTTATTGCACATTTTTTCGGCAACGTCCAAAACATGGGTCGAGAAGAAAATTGCCGCACCGTCAGCGCACATATCATGCATTATGTTCTTTAAAATGTATGCCGCTTTGGGGTCAAGGCCCACGAACGGTTCGTCCAATATAAGAAGCTTGGGTGAATGAACGAGCGCACCAATAATTGTTACCTTTTGCTTCATACCGTGCGAATACGAAGAAATAAGATCGTTCAAATTACCTGTAAGCTCAAATTCTTGAGCATATTTCATTATTAGCGTCTGCCTTACGTCGCTCTTTACTCCATATATGTCGGCCATAAAATTGAGGTACTGTATTCCGGTGAGATGCGCATAAATATCAGGATTATCGGGTATATATGCAAGCTTTTTCTTGCACTGCACCGGATCTGCCTTTATAGACACGCCATCTATGAGTATTTCGCCTTCGTTAAAATCCAGTACGCCCACAGCGGCTCTGATAGCAGTGGTCTTTCCTGCGCCGTTGTGACCGATGAAGCCATATATATCACCGTTTTCAATTTTAAGGTTTAAGCCGTTTACCGCTTTTTTTCCACCGGGATATGTTTTTGAAAAGTTCTTATATTCAAGCATGTTTATACCTCCAATTATAGAAAAATTATATTATTTCATGCACTGACTGTCAATCGTAATTGTGCTTTACAGTCTTTTCACATTTGTGTGCATTGACATATTTTCGGGTGTATGCTACATTATTTGCGAAAGCCTACTTGTTTGGTAGGATTTGAGGTGAGTGAATTGAAGCTTTCAACAAAAGGCCGCTATGGAATTAAAGCAATGGTGGATTTGGCAGTGGAATATAATAATTGCTGCCTCAGCACATCAGCGCTTGCCGCGCAGCAAAGCATAAGCGAGGATTATCTTGAGCGCATACTCGGAAGCTTGAGAAAAGCCGGACTTATTAAAGCAACGCGCGGAGCGCAGGGCGGCTATACATTAACGCGAGCTCCTTCTAAGATCAACGTGGGCGATATTCTTCGTGCACTTGAGGGAACGACTGATCTCATTAGCTGCGTTTCAAGCAGAAGCGTTTCCTGCAACAATGCGTGCAGTTGCTCGGCAAGACCGTTATGGCTCAAGCTTCAGTCCCGAATAAACGACGTTTTGGACACCATCTCGCTACAGGACATGGCGGACGACTATTTATTACAAATGAGGCGAAATTGATGAAAAAGGTATATTTGGACAATGCTGCAACCACATCGCTTTCAACCGAGGTATTGAATAAAATGATGCCGTATCTCACAGAAGTATACGGCAATCCCTCGAGCGTTCACGCATTCGGACGCGAAGCGCGCGCGGCAGTGGACGCGGCAAGAGAGCAGCTAGCAAATGCGCTCAACTGCGAAGCGCGTGAGCTTATCTTCACCGGCTGCGGGACAGAAGCCGACAATATGGCTATATTTGGAATTGCTCAAAGCTATAAGCACAAGGGCAACCATATAATCACCACCAATGTGGAGCATCACGCTGTGCTTCACACCTGTCAGGCGCTTGAAAAACGCGGTTATGAGGTCACATATCTGCCCGTTGACGAATATGGTCAAATAAGAGTTGAACAGGTTAAAAATGCCATAACAGACAAGACTATATTGGTAACTATAATGTATGCCAACAACGAGGTCGGCACTATAATGCCAATAACCGAAATAGGCCAGCTCTGCCACGAAAAGGGCGTGCTTTTTCATACGGACGCGGTGCAAGCCGGTGGACATATCCCTGTCG
>CAZUUR010000149.1:0-2134 GCA_964622815.1 uncultured Oscillospiraceae bacterium
TTTCAAGCGCCATTGAATACAGCTCAAGCTGCTTTTGATGGCGCTTTGCCGTTGTGTGCAGCGTGTCGCCTTCGAGCACCTTATCGGTTTTATAGTCAATTATCACATATTCGCCGTCTGTGTCCAAAAAGCAGCAGTCAATAACGCCCTGCAATAATATTGGCTCGCTTGTTTGTGCGTCGGGCATGAGCACGCTTGCGGACACATTGAAGCTGAACTCAAGCTCGCGATATACCCGCCTTGCGCCTTGTATGCGCGTGCAAAGCGGTGAATTAAGAAAGCGCAGCACCATGGCGGTATCCGCAAGCTGAGCCTCGTGCTCGTCTATAATGCCGCGCGCGAGCATTGCGCTAAGGCGCGCCTTTAGCGCCTCCTCGCTCGCATCGGACGCGAAATCCACATATTCAAGCAGCGCATGAGTGGCGCTGCCGCGTTTTGTGGCCGCAAGACGCGGCGTTAGAACTGTCTCCATGGCAAAATCCGGCGCTTGCGCTATTATCACCTCGCGTCCGGAAAGCTCGGTGACGCTTAGCTTGCTTGGCAGCTTCGTATCAGATGGATAGGCGTATTCAAAATCGAATATGGGCGAAAGCATATTAGCTCCGGCACGCTCAGCCTCGGCTAACAGTTCACCGCAATCGGCCTTATCGCGCGCCGTTCTCTTGTCGAGCGCGGCGGGGAATACGAACAGGTCGCCCTGCGTGTCCGCGAGTGCGCAGTAAAGCCATTTCATATAGCAATTCGCGTTTTTAATTGCGTTCACGCTTGCACCGTCCTGCGAAAACGCCTTGAGCGCCTCCGTGGATTTCACCGCGCCAATCATAATGAGCCGTTCCCTCGCGCGAGTCATGCCAACGTAGAGTATGCGCATCTCCTCAGAAGCTATGCGCCGCCTTATGCGTATCGCAGCTATGCGCGCCACAAGATTTTTATGCTTTACCATATTGTGAGCAAACGTAAGCCCTATGCCAAGCTCAGCGTCAAAGAGCATGGCGGAGTTGGCGCTTCGCTCGTTAAAATGCTTGTCAAGCGATGCAAGAATAACCACGGGAAACTCAAGCCCCTTGCTCTTGTGGATAGAAAGTATGCGCACCACGTCCGCGCCCAGCGTTTCAGATGCGCCAAGCTTATCGGTATTTTTTAGCTTGTCCAGAAAATCTATGAATGAATGCAGCGTGTTTATCCCGCTGCGCTCGTATGCGCGCGCGCGGTTCAATAGCTCGATAAGATTGCGCCTTCGCGCGTCGCCGCCGGGAAGTGCGCCGCAGTAATCAAGATAACCCGTCTCGTCGAGCAGCGTGCCTATAAGCTGCTCAACGCTCACAAGGCTGAGCTGATAATACCAATAGTCAAGCCTTGACAGGAACGCGGCGCATTTTTGCTTCAGCTCGCACGCGCCCTCGTCCGGCGCGGCGGTGTATTCAAGGAGAATGTCTATCCATTCCTCGCTTTGGCTCGTCAGACGCAGCTCGCCAAGCTCCTCCGCCGTAAAATTACATATAGGCGAACGCATAACCGCGAGCAGTGGTATACTCTGCCGCCTGTTGTCTATAATGCGCAGCAGATCTATGAATACGCGCACCTCTATAGCATCAAAATAGCCGCCGGAAAGCTGCGCGTAGGCGGGTATGCCCGCGAGCGAAAGCTCCTCAAGCCATATACCTGCCGCCGCCCTATGCGAGCGCAGGAGCACGGCAAAATCGGAGTATTTAAGCCTGCGCGGCGTATGCGTAGCAGCGTCGAAAATAAATTCTGTCGCCATGAGCTCGCGTATGCGGCGTGCGGCAAGCGCGGCTTCAAGCCTAAGCTTTTCGGGCGGCTCGTCATCATCAGCCGCTTGGCCTATTTGGGGCGCGTCGCCATCGCCGCCATCGTCGTCTGTGTCGCTGTTGTCGGAAGCAGTCTCGGGCGCGTCCGTGCCGCCCATGTCAATAATATCAAGCTCGCACTCGCCGCTTTTAAGCCTGGAGGCTGTTTCCTCATCAAAAGCGTCCGCGTGCGTTTCACTCTCCTCGCGGCTAAAGTGGAGCGCGGCGTTATCGTCATAATCAATATCGGCCGTCTCACTGGTCATGGTGCGTGAAAACACGCGGTTTATCATGTCTATAACGGCTCTTGAGCTTCTGAAATTGGC
>CAZUUR010000149.1:2144-5157 GCA_964622815.1 uncultured Oscillospiraceae bacterium
GGTCTATTCTTGTGCCGTGACCCGCGCCGCACATTGCCATTTTTTCAAGAAATATGGTTGGGTCTGCCATGCGAAAGCTGTATATAGACTGCTTCACATCGCCAACGGCGAAAAGGTTGGCCTCACGCTTGATGCGTGAAATGAGCTTCTCCTGCACGCGGTTGGTATCCTGATATTCATCAACAAAAATAAATTTGAAGCGCCTTTGATATTCCCTGGCAATATCCTCGCGCGATAAAAGCGTCAGCGCGAAATGCTCCATATCATTGTAGTCAATGACGTTCTTGCGGCGCTTGGCTTCGCTAAAAGCATCTATAAATGCGCACATGGATTCCTTTAGCTCGTCAATGAGCGGCGCTTGCGCGTTTAAAAGCGCAATTTCGTCCGCAAGGCTAAAATCAAGCTTGCCGCGCTGACGCTTGACCTCATCGCGAAGCTTGTCGCGCGCGAGCTTGAGCATTTCATAATCGGAAAGCTCCATGTCCTTTAAGCGCCTGAATGAGAAGCGGTATGGCTGCGCGTGATAGCTCAAGTCTTTTGTCATGCCCTCAAAATCGCATGAGAGTGCGTGCCGCAAAAGCAAAAACTCATCGCCCGGATTTTGCCTGAGCTTGGGATATTGGGCGGCGAGCACATCTAAAATTTGCTCCGCCTCGCATAGAAGCGGCTCTACGGCGCTTTTTACGTCCCTGACAATCTCGTTGAGCGCCAATATCAGTATGCCGTTTGCATCGCCAGCGTCGGCGGTTCTATATATGTGAGCCGCGCGGTCAAGAAAGCCCATGGGGTCTATCTGGGCGTACATAAATGAGTAAAGATTGATAATATGCTTTATAAATTCAGCTTCACCGCCTATACCGAGCACAAGGTCATAAAAGCGCGTGCCCAAGCCATAGCGATTTTCAAGCATTTCGTCCGCCGCCTCAAGCTTCATTACCTCCGCCTCGGCATCGTCAAGTATGCCAAAGGAAGGATCAAGCTCAACAAGGCTGAAATGCCGCCTGAGCATCTGTGCGCAGAAGGCGTGCAGCGTGGAAATATTGGCTCTGGGCACTGCCAAGGCCGCCTCGCGAAGCCGCTTGGCCTCGTCGGGACTGCGCTCAGGCTCGCCAGCCAGCGTGAAGAGTTTTTTTTCAAGCCGGTGCTTCATTTCGCCGGCAGCGGCATTGGTAAATGTGACGCATAGTATCTCATCAACCCTTGCGCCCTCGAGAATGTGCCTTGCTATGCGCTCCGTGAGCACGGCGGTCTTTCCCGAGCCTGCGGCGGCGCTCACGAGCAGCTCACCATTTTGCTCTATCGCTTGACTTTGTTTAGGTGTCCATGCCATTTTCCACGTCTCCCCCCGTTACAGCAGCAAAAAATTCATTGCGCTTGAGCTTTGTAAGCAGCCTGAAACGGCAATCCTCCAAATTGCCGTCAAAGCGGCACATATCCTTATAATCGCAGTAATCGCACGCGGAGCGATTATCTTTTTTAAAAGGCGAAACGTCCACCCTGCCTGAAAGCGCACCGTTTGCCGCTTCCTTGGCTTTTGTGAGCGCGTGCTCCTTTGTTAGGTTAAGCTCCGCTTCGCTTACGAGATAATTCTTGCTTGCGGTGACGGTGTCCTTGAGCGTGGCTTCGTTTGAATTGAGAAGCATAATCTCGGTTTGGCTCAAGGTGAGGCCGTTTAGTCTAAAATGCCTGTACAGACTCCTTTCAAATGCCGCAGCGTCAGCTAAGTCAAGCCTGGGCTGCTTTATTGGGAGGTAATATATGCCCGCCGCCTTGGCCGCGCGGTTTGCGCTCAGCGCCGCTTCGAGATAAAGGGGGAGCTGAAGCTTTAGGCCGTTATAAAGCTGAGAATAATCAAAATAGGTGCCGCCGGTCTTATAATCAACTATCCTTATGCACTTGCCGTTTGGCGTATCGGCCCTGTCGATGCGGTCAATAACGCCGGTGATAACCAGTGAGACGCCGCCCTCAAGTTCGAGCGTTATCGCAGGATATGCGCCGCCACGTCCAAACGAGGCCTCGGTAGCTTCAAGCGAAAACTCGCCCGCCTGTAGCTGACGCACCACCACCCACGCGGCGGTCTTTATCAGCTTAACAAGCCTGCGCTCAGTTGCGCGCATACGCGCGGAGTCGCATAAAATGCCGTCGTTATGCGTTGCAATAAGGTCGGGAAGAAGCTCGTCAAGAATATCGGAGCAAGCCGCCTCGGTGAGCGTGCTTACGCCATCGCCAAGCGCCATCAGCCTATCTGAAAAGCGGCGCATGGCCTCGTGCGCGAAAATGCCCTCGTCAACCTGCCGCTCGCGGTATTCCCGCCTCGGCTGCGCGCTGAGCGCATAGCGGGCAAAATGCTTAAATGGGCATGCGTTATAGGCTTCAAGCTGCGTAACGCCGCAGTTTAGGCTGCTTTGAACGCGGTAAAGCTTGCGCGCGAGCGCCTGCGGCAGGGGAGAGGGCGAGCTTTTAGCGTCCAGAGCGCTTAAAATCAGCTTAAAGCGCTCTTTATACTCGGTGCTTTCGCAAAAATAGGCGTAGAGCGCGGCGGCGTCATTCTCATCGGGCAGAGCGCCGCCCACGCCGTCCGTGCGGCCGGTATCCAAATAAGCGCGCAGCGCGCGAGTGAGCTGCAAAAAGCCGGCTTCCTTTGTTTGCGCTTTTGCGTATGTCATATCGTTGCGCTCGGTGAGAAAGAAAATATCCTTGAGCCTTGAATAAAGCTCGCACGGCGCGGCTAAGTCATTGCCCACGCTGTAGGACATATACAGCATTTCGCGCGGCTTTGTTACCGCGCCGTAAGCATCGCTAAGCTCCTTTATGTTAAGCTCGGCGGAGGATTGCCACCCGTCAAGCCCAAGGGAGTAAAGCCGCGCCACCTCGCTGTCGTTTATCACGGTGTCGTCGCTGACGCTGGTTGGGAAAGCGCCCTCGCTTGCGCCGAGAATAAAAACCACGTCCACGTCCTTGGCCTTAGTGCGGCCTATGCTGCCAAAAAGCACCTGATCCGCGCCCGTGGGGA
>CAZUUR010000150.1:0-5149 GCA_964622815.1 uncultured Oscillospiraceae bacterium
CCTTCGGTTCGTATTAGGAGAACCTGCGGTTCTCTGCATAACCAACCTTCGGTTCTCTGACCATTCTCTAACCGTTCCCTACTTTTCCTTTATAGCCCCTGTCTCATACGCCTTTAGCAGCTGTTTTAAATCGCATATCTGACCTTTTAACGCAGTGCCTATATCTGTATCGGCCACATTTAGGCGTGTGGGAAGATTTTCCACTATGAGCGTGTGCGCGGCGATGTGGCTTTCATTCTTTATAGTCTCCTCGCGGCTGACGAACGGCTCATGGGACGCTATGCGTATGCCGCGCGAATTAAAGAACATCGTATAGCCCGCAATACCGGTCTGACTTTGATACGCCTTGCAGAAGCCGCCGTCAATCACGAGCAGGCGTCCGTTTGCCTTGCGCGGATCTTCGCCGTCCTTGGCCTTTACGGGGATATGCCCGTTGATTATATGACTCCACGGCTTTAGCGTGCCAAAGTCCTCCAATATTTTAAGTACAAATTCTTCCTTATCATAATAGTTGTAATATGCGTTCTTGGGCTCCTTATAAGTCGCCTTGTCGCTTAGAAGCGCGCGCTCAAACGTGGTGATATGCGTCCTGCCGAATATGGGCGAGTTGCGTCCGCACCACAAAAACCACAGGTGATCCATGCCCTCAAGCCTTTCCTTTGTGTTCTTGGGCGCATAGAAGCCCTTGCGCGCGAGCGCGTCCGCATAATCGAAATATGCCCTGCCGGAAAGCGTTTTGGCGTTTCTGCCAACCTTGAACTCCATATAGCTGCCGTCCTTATTGCAGGGCAGGCAGCCGTGAAAAAGCAGATTGCCGTTTATGCATTTATACAGCGCACCCTGCGCGAAAAGGAATTTCACATGCGTTTGCAGCTTCTCACTGGCCATAAACGCGCTTGTAAGCTGTGTTATGAGCGCAGCCTCCTCAACGGTAAGCTCGTTTGGGTTGCTTGGGTCAATGGTGGGAAAGTCCGTATCGCGCAGCTTATGCTTCACCCCGTCTATCTCAAGCGTTCCGTCCGCCCAGTCAACGCGCGAGAGCATATCCCTGTCCGCCATGCCGTATTGGGGTCTTCTTGCGATGAGCTGCCCTTCAAGCTTAAACTGAATAACGCTTATCGCCTTGTGCATACGCGCATAAAGCTTCATGTCGCGAGGCTTAAAAACCTCCTCGGGAAGCTTGCGCGGCTCAAAAACATCGGCGTCAGAATATTTTTCCGTGGCGAAAAGCGCGAGCGGCAATAGATTTATGCCGTATGAATTTTCGAGCATGTCAAGATTGTCGTACTGAACGGCGTTGCGCACGGCCGTCGCCACGCACACGGAGCTGCCCGCAGCAGCACCCATCCATAATACGTCGTGATTGCCCCACTGGAAATCCACATTGTGATGCTCCATGAGCCTGTCGAGTATAACGTCCGGGTGCGGCCCACGATCAAAAACATCGCCAACTATGTGAAGCTGATCCACAACAAAGCGCTTTATCAGCTCGCAAAGCGTTATTATAACGCTCTGCGCGGAGTTGGTGTCGATTATGGCGCTGACGATATTATCATAATATTTTTCTTTATTTATATCGTAATCGGTATTAAATAATTCTTCTATTATATATGCAAAGTCTTTTGGAAGCGCCTTGCGCACCTTGCTGCGCGAATATTTACGCGCGGTGTGGCGGCAAAGCCGGCAGAGCCTATGGAGCATCACGCGATACCAATCCACCATGCCGTCCGGATTTTGCGCCTTGGCCTCCGCCAATTTCTCCTGAGGATAGTAAACGAGCGCCGCAAGCGCACGCCGCGCGTCTACCGTGATAGTATTAACAAATACGTCCTCGATTTTTTCATACACAGCGCCGGAGGCATTGTTTAGTATGTGCAAAAACGCCTCGTGCTCGCCGTGCAGATCGCTCATGAAATGCTCGGTTCCCTTTGGAAGATTGAGTATGGCATTGAGGTTGATTATCTCCGCGCTCGCCTGCCTTATCGTGGGGTATTCCCGCGAAAGCAGGCGGAGATAACTTACGTCGCGTTCCGTCTCCATAGCTATTCTCCTTTTTTGCTCAGACATTAGCGAGGCGGTCAAGCCCCGCCAGGTTTTTTAGTTCCCAAACAGATTCGCGAGCGGCCCTATTACCGCGCCAAGATCGCCTATGCTCTTGTTAAGGCCGTCAATATCTATCTTTTCAAGCTCGCCTATGGCACGGCTGGCGTCCTTGAGCGTAGTGTCAAGGCCGGAAAGCGCCTCGTTAATGCCATTTGTGCCGGTGACGGCGAGCGCACTTATCTCGTCCGCTATCTTTACTATGTCTATCTTGGTTAAATTAGAAGTCACGGCGTTTAAATCGTCTATGGTGGCTTCAAGACGCGGCATCACGCTCGAAAGCGTTATCACGAGCGCCATTGCTATCATCACCACCGCGCACGCGAACACGCCCATGAACACAGTGCGCAGGCGCTGCGACTTTGCCTGCTTAACGCTTGAGTCACGTATCTCAAGTAGCAGATTGGCAAGCTCGCCCACCGTATATGATTTGGCTGGCTTTTCCTGCGGATCTGCGGCTTCCTTTATCAAGGAGCTAAGTTCTTCAGTAGACAGTATGTTTTCAGCGGTGCTCAACGGTGCTTCCGACATGATATTACCCTCCATATTTCTTGAATATAAATGGTTTATATTACAAGGATAACATTTGCTTAGGCTTTTTTCAACCGTAGAAACCGGCTATTCTATTTAATCTGATATTCTTTTTGCAAGCTTTTTTGAAAGCAATATCGGCATGCCCAAAGCGTAAACCGCAACGGCTTCGCCCGCCGCCACGGCGGCTGCGCATACTAGGTAGCCGCCCAGCTCATAGCCGTAGCTAAGCACAGCGCCCACGATAAGTCCGTTTAATATAACAGGGGGAACAGGAGCAAGCCAGCTTGCCATATCGTTCTTTGCCATGGCGCGGGTCAAAAGCGCGGCGATAAGCGTGGCTAAGCTGCCAAACACCACATCATACATCGGCGCGCCCATAATAAGGTTGCTTAAAAAGCAGCCCACAAAAAGCCCCGGTACAGCGGCCGAGGTGAAATATGGCAGCACAGTGAGCGCTTCGGACACCCTAAGCTGCACAAGGCCAAATGACACCGGCGCGAACACAACCGTTAATAAAACATAGAGCGCCCCTATAAGAGCGCCCTTTGCAAGCTTTTTTGAGTTCATTATTTTGCGGCGAGATATTCGTTTATCTTGGTGCAAAGCGCGTCCGCGTCTATGCCGTGTACCGCGCAGGCCTGCTCCAGATTTTCGCCGTGAGCCATTATGCAGCCCAGACAGTGCATGCCGGCGGCCATAAGTATGTTCGCTATGCCCTCGTCAACACCGATTATGTTTTCAATAGTCATGCTCTTGTCGATAGTCTTTGCCATTTGTGTGCTCTCCTTTTCTATATTGTTTTAATTATAAAGCTCCCGCGCTTATTTTGCAATATTTCGGCACAAGTTATGAGCATACCAAAATGCGATTAAAATTTCACAAATCCGCTATATTTTCAACATTGACACACGTGCGCATACGGGCTACTCTAGGTTTAGCACATTGTGAGGTTCTATAAATGAATATATGTCTTCTTAACGATTCGTTTCCGCCTGTTATAGACGGCGTGGCGAATACGGTTGTGAATTACGGCAGAATAATTCAGCAAAATTACGGCGGAGCGTGCGTGGTGACCCCGCAATATCCCGGCGCTTGTGATAATTATAATTTCGATGTTTTGCGCTACGCAAGCCTTGACACCGAAAAGCTTTTTGGCTATCGCGCGGGCTATCCTTTCGATTCAAAAGTGCTGTTGGAGCTTGACAAAAAAGGCATACAGCTGCTTCATTCGCACTGCCCGTTCGTATCTACGCTCATGGGGCGCACGCTTCGCGAGACGTTCAGCGTACCCCTCATAACCACATATCATACTAAATTCGATATAGACATAGCTAACGCTATCGACTCCGAGGCGCTAAGAGCAACTGCGCTCAAGTTTCTCGCCACCAATCTTGAGGCGTGCGACGAGGTATGGGCAGTGAGCCGCGGGGCTGGCGAAAGTTTAAGAAAAATAGGCTACACCGGCGATTATATCATTATGGAAAACGGCGTTGACCTGCCGCGCGAGCGAGTTGCCCAAAAGGCCGTGGACGCCGTGAGCAACGCGCACCTTTTATCGGACGGCGCGCCGGTGTTTTTGTTTGTTGGACGTTTGATGTGGTATAAGGGCGTGCGCATAATTCTCGACGGGCTTGCCAAGCTAAAAGCGCGAGGTCACAAGTTCCACATGATTTTTATCGGCTCGGGCGGCGATATGGACGAGATAGTGGCATATACCGATAAGCTCGGCTTAAGCGGGAGCGTCATTTTCACAGGGCCTGTTCACGACAGGGAAAAGCTGCGTGCGTATTACTGCCGCGCGGATCTTTTAACATTCCCATCAACATTTGATACCAACGGCCTTGTTGTTCGCGAAGCCGCGGCATGCTCGCTTCCAAGCCTTTTAGTTAAGGGAAGCTGTGCAGCCGAGGGGATAGTTGATATGGAAACGGGGCTGCTTATTGACGAGGATTCGCCGTCATTTGCCGCAAAGATAGAGCGCGTGCTCGAGACGCCCGAGCTTTTAAAGCGCATAGGTGAAAATGCGGCAAAGGAGATATATGTCTCCTGGGACGACGCGGTGAAGCTCGCTTACGAACGCTACAGCGTGGTGTACGAAACATTTATGCGCCGTCAAGGCAAGCATATACGCGTCAACGGCGATGAGCTTTTATCGCTGGTGGCAAGCATAAACGAGCAGACCGTGCGCTTGCAGACCGATCTTGAGCACGCGGTTGCCACCAACAATATTAAGCTCAAAAAAGCGCCGCGCGTGGCAAAGGAGTATCTCCAAAAGCCGAAAAAGCGCGTAAAAGCGAAAGTGCTCAAGGGCGCGCGGGCAATGGAAGAAAAGGTGAAGTATTTAAACGACGTGTGGGAGCATCAAAACCTGATAGAAAGCCGTGCAGATACTATGCTCACCGCGCAAACGCTCATACGCGATTTGAAAAATAAGGGTAAGAAAAAAAAGGGCGGGGACGCAAGCCCTTACCGCCCCGCTCTTTTCTCCGCCGCATCAACGGTGTTATACATTAAC
>CAZUUR010000151.1:0-5133 GCA_964622815.1 uncultured Oscillospiraceae bacterium
GAAGCGTCCGCCACAAATTGCTTCTCGCGCTCCCACGCCACCTTGACGGGCTTTACCGCCAGATTGCTAAGGAGCAGGCTGATTAAAAACAGCGCAGGAAACGCCGCCGCGCCGATAAAGAGCGAAACGGTGAAAAACATGCTCATGGTGGCGTTTTCTCGCTCAAGATCAACGAACGCTATGCGCGTGCAGTCGCCCTCGCGGCGCATTTTATAGCGCAGCGAATATTCGCTTATCACGCCGTCGTTTTCGCCGGCTTCATAAGCTATGCGCGCTGCTTCCGCCACGGTTTCATCGGCTATGGTCACCTCGCTGGTGTCGGTGTCAATCATTCTGCCGCTTGGACTCATTAGCACGCTGAAGGTGGCAGTAACGTGTATGTTGGCGCGTGCTTGCGCGGCTGCATCTGAATATTTGGGCTTGGCGTTTGTTGAAGTGGGCGCGTCTGATTGGGAGGCCGCATTGCCCTGAGATATGCGCGGTGCTATTTGCGGCTTTACCTGCGCTATGCCAGCGCGTTGGTCAAGCACTCGCATGAGCGAGCCGCGGCTGTCTGAAATGGCGCCTGAATAGGTGTTCACCGCTATAACGGCGAACACAACTATGAGCACAAGGCTCGCAAGCGACATATTGATAAGTATGAGCTTACGCCTAAGCGTTTTTATCATCAGCTTCGACCTCCAGTCTGTAGCCGAGCTTCCTAAGCGCCGCTATATTCACCTTTGAGCCGAGATAGAATAGCTTCTTGCGCAAAAAGGATATGTATGCCTCCACATTATTATCCGCCGCGTCCGACTCCGCTCCCCAAACGCGTTCGAGCAGCTCGTCCTTTGACACAACGCCGCGCTTTGTGGACATTAGAAGCTTTAGCACCTCAAATTCCTTATGCCCCAGATGCACGCTTTTCGCGCCGCAGGAAATATCGCCCGAGCTTAGGTCGAGCTTTATGTCAAAGGCCTCCATTTCCTCTATCACAACGCCGCCCTGCCTGCGCGATACAGCGCGCATACGCGCGAGCAGCTCCTCAGGCGCGAAGGGCTTGGTCATATAATCGTCCGCGCCGCAGTCAAGCCCGCGCACCTTGTCGGATACCTCGTCGCGTGCGGTGAGAAGGAGCACGGGCGTATCGTTCTTAGCACGCCGCATTTGCTTAACCACCTCAAAGCCGTTCATCTTTGGCAGCATTACGTCGAGCACGATAACGTCGTACTGGGCGTTCATGGCATAGTAAAGCGCCTCCTGCCCATCGTGAACGGCGTCGGCCACGAATTTCTGCTCCTTCATTATCTCAAGCAGCGCGTCGCAAAGGCGCGGCTCGTCTTCAACTATTAAAATACGCATATCAACAGCCCCTTTATGCTTTGATTATATTATCTAAGATTGTACAGCGCAAACCTTAAATTATGCTGAATAGGCAGTTTTCAGCCAATTTTAAGGTACGCGCTGTAATATAAGCGCGTCGAAACGAAAAGGAGGTCATTATGAACGACGTTTTTATGAGAAATGAGAAAAAATATGTGCTTAGCGAAAAGCAGTATCGCGCCATAATGCATGCAATAGAGAAATATATGCTGGAGGACAGCTTTGGCAAGTATTGCGTGCAGAGCCTATATTACGATACGCCGAATCGTGAGCTGATAGTAAATTCCATGAGCAAGCCCGTTTTTAAGGAAAAGCTTCGCCTGCGCCGCTATACGCAGCTTTGCCGCGCAACCTCGCCCAATAAGGACAGTGAGGTATTTATGGAATTGAAAAGGAAGTTCAGCGGCGTTGTGTATAAGCGCCGTGCGAAAATGACGCTCGGTGAGGCGGAGGCTTTTATCGCAACGGGCGTTTTTCCCGGCGAACGCGACAACGAGCAGATAATAAACGAGCTAGAATACTTTGTTAAATTCTATTCGCTTGAGCCGGCCATGTATATCGCATGCGACCGCCGCGCATATCATTGCCCTACGGACGCGCTCCTGCGCATGACGCTCGATGCAAATATTCGCTATCGTGCGGACAGCCCGTGCTTTTTAGAGGGAACGGGCGGCCAAATGCTGCTGCCGCCTTGCCAAAGGCTTTTAGAGATTAAAACGGGCGAGGCCATGCCCATGTGGCTTGTCCAAACGCTTGAAAATGAGAAAATTTACCCGCAGACATTTTCAAAATACGGAAATGCTTATACAAAAGAAGTTATGAATGATGCATTGGGAGGAATTATCTGTGCTTGAGAGTATTTTATCATCAGTGGCTTCGGCCACGAGCGCCGTATCCATGAGCGAGCTTTTGATATGCACGGCGGTGTCATTAGCGCTGGGAGTGCTCACCGCGCTCATGTATATGTATAAAAACAATTATTCAAAAAGCTTCGTGTTAACACTTGCGATATTGCCCGCGATAGTGCAAATTGTTATAATGCTTGTGAACGGCAACCTTGGCACTGGCGTTGCAGTGATGGGCGCGTTCAGCCTAGTGCGTTTTCGCTCTGCGCCGGGCAGCGCTAGGGAGATAACGAGCATATTCCTTGATATGGCCATAGGTCTTGCAACTGGTATGGGTTATATAGGCATTGCCGTGATTTTCCTTATAATTATCGGCATAGTCAATTTTGCGCTCACAAGCGCGCACTTTGGTGAGAAAAAGGGTCTTGTGCGCGAATTTCGCATCGCCATACCGGAGAGCCTTGACTATACCCATGCCTTCGATGATATTTTCAATGAAAACGCTTCAAAATTCGAGCTTGTTCGCGTTAAGACGAGCAATATGGGCAGCCTTTTTGAGCTAAAATATGAAGTGACGCTAAAAAAAGCTGAACTTGAAAAGCGCATTATCGACTTAATACGCTGCCGCAACGGCAATTTGGCTGTGAGCAGCTCGCGCGTGAGCGCGGTGAAGGAGGAATTATGATGAAAAGAGTTTTTGCTGTGCTGCTTGTATCTGCGCTTGCTTTATGTGCTTACGGCTGTGGGGGCGGGCTTCCTACGGACAGGCTTGACGTTCAAGCGCCCGCGCCCACGCTTACTACGCAGCCGGTAAATGCCGCAACCAATTCAAATGAATACGATGCTTCAAACGCAACCTATATCACCCTTGCCGATGGCAACATAAATGTGCAGGGCAACGGCGTTTTGCAGGGCGATAATTTTATAACCATTGCGGACGCGGGCGTTTTTGTGCTCACGGGCAAGCTTTCAAATGGCTATATTTTGATTGACGCCGATAAGCTTGATGAGGTGCAGCTTGTTTTAAACGGAGTAGACATTATCTGCTCAAATTATGCCGCAATAGCAGCCATGCAGTCCGCTAAGCTTACGATAACGCTTCCAACCGGCTCGGTGAACTCACTTTGCGACGGCGATGCTTACACCGTGGAGACGGAGGAGGCCAACGGCTGCATATTCAGCAACGATAATATCATTTTTGATGGCGGTGGCACTTTAAACATTGTTGGGAACTATAATAACGCCATCGCCTCGGACGATGATATAAAAGTAAAGTCCGGCACGCTCAATCTCACCTGCGTGAACGATGCGCTCAACGCCAATGAAAAAATAAGGATATTGGGCGGCGAGGTGAACATTTCCGCCGGTGACGATGCAATGCACTCAAACGAGCTGCTGGAGGTATCGGGCGGCAAGGTGAACATAATTAAAAGCTATGAAGGCCTTGAGTCCGCCGCGATAGATATTTCCGGCGGCGAGGTGAATATAACGGCTCAGGACGACGGAATAAACGGCGCGGGCGGCGCAGACGCCTCGGGCACGGCCACGGCCACGGCTGCCGATGCCAAGCGCGGCAAGGATATGTTTGCGAGCGATGGCTCAAGCATAACCGTATCCGGCGGCATAGTGAATATCGACGCGGGCGGCGACGGTATTGACTCAAACGGTGATTTCACTATCACGGGCGGCGAGGTATACATATCCGGCCCTACGAACGATGGCAATACAGCGCTCGATTATAACGGTACAGCCGTTATTTCCGGGGGAATATTCGCGGCGGCGGGCAGCGCGGGCATGGCGCAGGGCTTTGGCGATTCGCCCCAGTGCTCGGTAATGATAACATACAGCATTGAGCAGCAGGCGGGCGCAACGGTGAGCCTTAAAAACTCATCGGGCGCGACGGTGGTTTCATATACGCCCGCAAAAAAATACAGCTCAATAATTCTTAGCGCACCGGAGCTTGTGTTGGACGGCGTTTATACGCTTTATTCAAATGAAACGAAGCTAATGGAATACACCCAGTCCAGCGCCGTTATGAGTCTTTCGGACAGCGGCGAGGCGGTAAGCGGTAAAATGATGGGCGGCGCTATGATGGGTGGCAGACCGTCAGGCGACAGGCCGGATGCTATGCAGCCGGGCTCGGCCACAAACGTGCCGCAGCCTCCGCCGGGCTCGGCCACAAATGCGCCGCAGCCGGGAAACGGCATGAACGGCACGCCACCGGACGGAACAGGCACGCCGCCAGAGCCACGAAATTAAGGCGCACACAATACGCACGGTCGAGTCTTGACTCGACCGTGCTCCTTTTACACCACAAAAAAGGGTCGGCATCTGCCGACCCTTTGACAAGCCTATTTAATTTTCCGGCTCTATGAGGCCGAAATTGCCGTCCTTGCGCTTATAAATAACGTTGAAATCGCCGGTGTCGCCATTGACGAACATATAGAACGAATGACCCAAAAGCTCAAGCTGCAGCATCGCCTCATCAACGGTCATGGGCTTAATATCAAATTTCTTAACCCTAACGACTCGCGGTGCGTCCTCGTCCTCATCCTCCTCGTCAAAGGCTTCCATGAAAACGGGCTCTGGCACTTTAAATGCGCCTGCGCGCAGGTTTTTCTCAAGCTTGGTGCGGTGCTTGACTATTTGCTTTTCAAGCTTGGCAAGCACATTGTCAACCGACGCGTACATATCGCCCGAGACTTCCTCACCGCGGATAATTCCGCCGGCATAAGGTATGGTTACCTCGATAATATGACGGCTGCGTTCAACGCTTAAAGTAACGAATACCTCTGTGTCCTCTGGGAAATACTTATCGAGCTTTGGAACTTTTTTGTTGATAAGCTCCCTTAAATAATTGGATACTTCGATGTTTTTTCCGGTGATTGAAATACGCATACTTCATACCCCTTTCGCGCGCCGCCGC
>CAZUUR010000152.1:0-5108 GCA_964622815.1 uncultured Oscillospiraceae bacterium
TTTTTGGGCGTTGAAAGCTTCAGACTGCTCGCCGACAGAGGCGCCATAGAGGTCGCACCGCTTGCATATATGCGCGGCAGAACGCTTAACGACGCATATATAATACTTGATGAAGCACAGAACTGCACCTGTGAGCAAATGAAAATGTTTTTAACTCGCTTCGGAGAGAACTCGCGCGTAGTGGTAACCGGTGATATAACGCAAATTGATCTGCCGCGCGATAAAAAAAGCGGACTTGTTCATGCGCTAGGTGTACTAAAAAATGTGGAAGGCATCGCGCAGATATTTCTTACTCATAAAGATGTGGTACGCCATGAGCTTGTTCAGCGCATAGTGCGCGCTTACGATACGGCGGGGAAGAACTAAAGAGGGGGTATCGGACATGAGCGCTAAACGAATCAGTCCCATAAAAAGCATATCCCAATCTAAACGCACGGCGATAATCAGCTCGCTTTTAGTGGTGCTTATGCTACTCGCATCTTTTTTTTCAGTATCGACTGCGCTTACCCCAAAACGATACGAGCTTGAGCTTGGAGACAAGGCTCCCGAGACCATATACGCAACAAAAAACGTTGAAAACTCCATGGCTACCGAGGCATTAAGGGAACAAGCGCGCAATAATGCGCAAATTGTGTATAAGATAGACACCAATGTAACAAAAAGCCTTCTTGAGCACGCGCAAAAATATTTTGACTCGCTTGAAAGCGTTAGACAAGCGGCTAACAGTATGCTGCCCGCAAGCGACAGCTCAATGACCTCCGCACAATGGCTCGAAGCGCTTGACGACGATGCGTTTTCACAGCTTGGTGCGATGACCGAGCCAGCACTTGATAAGTCATGCATCGCGGCCATATTAGGCACGTCAAAAACCGAGCTGCATCTTTATATTGATATGCTTTCAACCAAGCTGACGACGGCACTTTCAGGCGGGCTTGCAGCAGAGAACGTGGATTCTATAAAGAGTGCTTATATACGAGAGCTAAATGCTTCCACAATGCTCTCTGCAGCTATGAAAAAGGCAGCAGTACCGCCGCTTGACGCATTTATGCAGCCTACACTCGTAATAGACGAAGCTGCAACCGAGGCCGCAAGAACCGAAGCTGAGAATACTATTGAGAAGATAACGCTTAAAAAGGGTGAGGTCATAGTAGAAAAAGATAGCCCGGTTAGTCTTTCTCAGCTTAACCTTTTGAAGGCAATAGAGCTTGTTCGCGATAAATCAAGCGATGTAAGTTTAAATCTTGGCATTGCGATGTTCACATTGTCAATATACGGAGTGTTCATTGCCTATCTTGCGCTTATTCGCACAACAGTTTTTATGAATACACGCAAGATGGCTGTATTGGCAAGCGCTGTATGCATAACAATGTTATTTATGCTTATAGGCTCAACGCTTGATAATCGCATTGTAGCAGTTTTAATAGCTGTTATGTTAACCGCTGTATTAGTAGATACCCATGCCGCTCATTGCGTTAATTTACTGTTTGCTTTTTCTATGGGTGTAATATACGGCGGAAGAGACACTCTGATTATCGAAGTAATGTCCGTTCCGGCATGTGTTGCATGTGCCGTTAGCGGTGCGGTGGTTATTTTCGCATTAAGACGAGCCACCAGCCGCGGTTCAATGATAGGCGCGGGAATGATTGGCGCGGCGGCGGGAGCATTTGCGCTGTCGGCGTTTGGCGTTATGGCAGGTGAAGCTTTTGGCAGAATAATGATAGATGCCGTTTGGTATATAGGAAGCTGCTTGGTATCCGTATTGCTTGTAGTAGGCTCGCTCCCTGTATGGGAGAGCCTTTTCGATATTACAACGCCGGCAAGGCTTAGCGAACTGACCAATATCAACCATCCGCTGCTTAAGCAGCTTATGAGCGAAGCACCCGGTACATATCAGCACAGCATAATGGTGGCGGCACTCGCGGAGGGAGCAGCCCAAAGAATAGGAGCTGATGCGCTTTTGGCGCGCGTTGCCGGAACGTTTCACGATGTTGGCAAGCTAAGACGCCCTCTATATTTTATGGAAAATCAAAAGGGCGGCAAAAATATACACGACACTCTGCCTCCTGCTGAAAGCGCCGGAATAATTATTGCGCATCAGAAGTACGGAGCAATGATATTGAGCCGATACAAGCTTCCAGCAGACGTGATTACTGTCGCATCAGAGCACCACGGAAATTCACTTATGACCTATTTCTATCATAAGGCGCTTACGCAAGCAGAATCGGACAATGCTAAGGTTAATATCAAAAACTTTAGATATAACGGTAATCGTCCGAGCAGCAAGGAGAGCGCCATCGTGATGCTGGCCGATTCCTGTGAGGCGGCGGTTCGTTCGCTTGGAGACACCCATCAAGAAAAGGTTGAAGCTATGATAGCGAAGGTTTTTGCGTCAAAAATGAGCGAGAGCGAAAACATGCTTTCAAATGCTCCGCTCACGCTTAGCGAATTGAGCGAAATACAAAAAAGCTTTATTAAAACCTTTACGGGAATAATGCATGACCGCATTGAATACCCGAATATGGAGGAAAAAAAGTGATGATAGAAGTGCTTGACGAGCTTGAGCTTGACAGCGATTTAAAGCAAACGGTGATCTCGGTGGCACAAGCTGCATTACTCCAAGAGGGCTGCGCAGGAGATGCGACGATAAGAATAACCGACGGAGAAACAGTACGCGAGCTCAACCGTACTTACCGCAATATTGACAGCGAGACAGACGTGCTCAGCTTCCCTGCTCAGGAAGGAGAAAGCTTACTTTGTGTGCCGGACAGATATTTAGGCGATATTGCCATATCTCTCCCGCGAGCTAAGTTGCAAGCAGAAGAATACGGTCACTCGCTAAAACGCGAGCTTTCATTCCTCACCGTTCACGGGATACTGCATTTAATAGGCTATGACCATGTAGATGAGGCCGAAAGAAAAAAAATGTTTGATAAGCAGGAGCAAATTCTTGAGAAAATGGAGATAAAAAGATGAACAGCATACATGATTTTGAAGCAAAAAACATGCTTCGCATGGCAAATGAAGCAAAGGACAGGGCGTATGTGCCTTATTCGAGCTTTCATGTCGGTGCGTGCCTAAAAGCTGCGTCCGGCGCATATTATCTTGGCTGTAATATAGAAAACGCCGCCTATTCACCAACAAACTGCGCTGAACGTACAGCTATGTTCAAGGCCGTGTATGAAGGCGAACGCGAATTTGAGGCTTTGGCGATTATTTGGGACGGCGAAAAGCCCGCCGTGCCTTGCGGCGTATGCAGGCAGGTGCTCGCCGAATTTTGCTCGCCTGAAATGCCAATAGTTTGCGCTAACAAGGACGGCGAGTTCCATATTCTGGCACTTGGTGATTTACTGCCCAACGCATTCACGCCGAAGGATCTAAAATGAGCGAATTTAAATCAGGCTTTGTACCTATAATTGGCATGCCAAACGTTGGAAAATCCACCCTTATGAATAATTTCGTGGGGCAGAAAATATCCATCGTTTCTTCGCGCGCACAAACAACGAGAAACAGAATAATGGGCGTTGTAAGCGGCGAAGGCTTTCAAATAGTATTCATTGATACTCCTGGCGTTATTGCTCCAAGAAACAAGCTTGGTGAATACATGCTCAACGTGGCGTATGACGCGATAAACGATGTTGAAGCCGTGCTATTTATCATTGACGCGTCATGTGGTATGCGTGAAAAGGACGAGCAACTCGCCCAAAAGCTTAAATCAGCCAAATCGCCTGTAATAGCGGTACTAAACAAAGTGGACATCTGCGACAAGCCGCGCATAGAGACGCTGTTAACGCACCTAAAGGATATGGACGCATTCGATGATATTTTATGCATATCCGCCACAACAGGTGAGAACCTTAACGCTCTGCTTGAGGTGCTAAAGAAAAAGCTTATCCCGGGGCCACAATATTTCCCCGACGATATGGTTACAGACCAGCCTGAAAGGGTGATCTGCGGCGAGATAATTCGAGAAAAAGCGTTGATGCTTCTTGCAGAGGAAGTGCCGCACGGAATAGGCGTATCTATTGATAAAATAAGCGCACGCGAAGGCGGGCAGCTTACCGATATATATGCTACTATTTTCTGCGAACGCCCTGCCCATAAGGGAATTATCATTGGCAAAAACGGCGCTATGCTAAAAAAAATCGGTTCGGAAGCACGAAGGGACATTGAAGTGCTTCTCGGTACGCGAGTAAATCTTCAATTATGGGTAAAGGTGAATGAAGATTGGCGTAATAAATCGTCCGTGATACGCGAACTCGGTTATGAGTGATAGTTAGGGGGGTAATTTTATGGATCTAAGCAGCTTGAACCCTGCCCAAAAGGAAGCCGTAGAGTGTTTGGAAGGGCCGCTGTTGGTATTAGCCGGCGCAGGCTCGGGAAAAACGCGCGTGCTAACATACAGAATGGCAAATTTGCTTGAGCACAGCGTGAGGCCATGGAATATACTTGCGCTTACATTCACAAATAAAGCAGCCAAAGAAATGAAGGAGCGTGCATCGCTCCTTATTGGCGACAAGGCGACGGATATGTTGGTAACAACATTCCACTCGCTTTGTTTTAGAATACTCAGAACCGAGTCAAAGAGCATAGGCCGAGAGAAAAATTTTGCTGTCTATGATGATTCGGATCAAATGAAGCTTATCGGCGATATACTTAAAGAACTGGGCGTGAGCGAAAAAAGCATGCCTAAGCGGCAGTTTAAGGAAATGATAAGCAACGCGAAGAATCATTCCACAGACCCTGAGCAATACATAATAGATACCGCGCAGGATTCAAGCGACATGAACATAAAGGTGTATAGGAAATATCAAAAACGTCTCTCGCTTGTCAACGCGATGGATTTTGACGACTTACTGCTCGAAACACTCAAGCTGCTAAAAAATGATAAGACAGTGCTCGAAAAATATAGAGACAAGTTCAAATATGTTTTGGTCGACGAGTATCAGGATACTAATTTGATTCAATATGAGATAGTTGAGCTTATCTGCAAAGAGCATAAAAATATCTGCGTCGTAGGCGACGACGACCAGAGCATATACGGCTGGCGCGGTGCGGACATTCGCAACATACTTGAATTTGAACGCGATTTTAAGGGCGCAAAGGTGGTT
>CAZUUR010000153.1:0-5064 GCA_964622815.1 uncultured Oscillospiraceae bacterium
CGCGAGCCCTCCTGATAGGGCGTACATGCCCATAAGCGCCGTAATCACATTGAGCACTATATCGTACCACACAGCGTCTATCATAAGCATGGACGGATTGAGCACGAATATATACGGCACTATGAACGCGCCTATGGCAATCTTTGTTGCGTTCACCCCCGTCTTAAACGGCTCGCCCTTGGCAATGGCGCTGCCCGCCATTGCCGCCAGCGCAACGGGCGGCGTAATATCCGCAACTATACCAAAGTAGAACACAAACAGGTGCGCACTCATGACTATCGACTTTGTAGCGTCGCCAACATCGGCTATGCCGCGCATTGAGCAGAGCATTGCTATCAGCGCCGGCGCGCAGATCGTTGAAGTGATGAGATAGTTCGCAGTAGTGGGCACGCCCATGCCAAGCACAATGCTTGCAAGCATCGTGAAGAACATCAGCAGATATATGCTGTTGCCCGCGAGCGAGGCAAGGCCGGTAGCAAGCTTGAGGCCAAGACCCGTGAGCGTGACAGTGCCAACTATCATGCCCGCCATTGCGCACGCTATCGCCACCGCGAGCACGTTGCGCGCGCCGTTTTTAAGCGAATCGACAATGTCCATTGGGTCGAAGCCTAGCTTATCCTTGAGCTTGGGCCCCTTCTTCCAGTTGACTATGGGGCACATTATAAGCCACAATATCAGCGCGTAAAGCCCGTATGACGTGAACAGCATATCAAGGTTCATCGCCACCACCATGCCGGCGATGGGTATAAGCGTCCACCAGCCAATGCTATATGCCATGAGGCTTGTAAGTATTGCGCCCAAGGCCGCGTAGGACGGCGTTACCTTGGCGGCAAGCATGTATATCATGAATAGCAGCGGTATAAGCAGATGACCGCGCTCCTTGAGCACCACTCCGACCTTTGGTATATCTTCATCGGCCATGCCCTTTAGGCCAAGCTTTCTCGCCTCGTGATGCACGGCGATGAGTATGCCGGAGAAATAGAGTATGGCGGGAATAATCGCGCTCATAACCACTTCAGAGTAGGCAAAGCCCGTGCTCTCAGCCATGAGGAAAGCCGCCGCGCCCATTATCGGGGGCATGAGCTGTCCGCCCGTGGAGGCCGCCGCTTCAACAGCGCCCGCAAACTCGGGCTTATAGCCAAGACGCTTCATGGCAGGTATTGTGAACGAGCCGGTTGAAACGGTGTTTGCAACGCTGCTTCCCGAAACCGTGCCCTGTAACGCCGAGCTTATGACCGCAACCTTCGCAGGACCGCCTATGCGCTTGCCGGCTATGGCATTTGCAAGGTCTATAAAGAGCTTGCCCACGCCAGTCTTTTCAAGGAATGCGCCAAAGAGGATAAACAGGAATATGAACGTGGCCGATACGCCCAGCGGCGTGCCGAATACGCCCGATGTAGTGTAATACATGTGGGTCACTATCTGCGTGAGCTTTAGCTGCCTTATGCCGAACTGCCCCGGAATAAGGTGGCCAAAGAACGCATACAGCAAAAATACGCCCACTATTATCAATATCGGCAGACCCACGACTCTGCGGCAGGCTTCCATAAGAAGCACTATGCCAACAATGCCTATGGCAATATCAAGGCCGGTGAAGTTGCCTACGTTTTTGATAACATAGCTGTAGTTGAACGCAAGGTAGCTCACAACGCCAAAGCCTATAATGGCGAGCACCCAATCATACCAGGGTATAATGTCCTTGCGCAGCCCGCGCTTTGCAGGATACAGCAAAAATACCAACAGCATCGCCAGCGCCAAGTGCAGCGGACGCAGGATCTGTATGGGAATGGTCCATATAGTTGTATAAAGCTGGAATATGCTAAACGCTATAAGTATCACGCTTATCATGATACTAAGCGGCATAGGCAGCTTGTTGCGGAAGGAGGACTCCTTGTCGTATTTCTCGAGCACGGCTTCCGCGTCGAGCTTGGCAAGTTCCTCCTCTGAGTACTTACTTCTGTCTATAGTGTCGTTTATGACAGGTTCAGCCTCTTTTTTCTTTTTAAAAAGGCCCATTCGTTTCCCTCCGAATCATTTTAAATCTTATTATATCGGCCAGTGACGCGCCCTTGACGCTAAAGCTCAATAGCGTGCCAGAGCCGTAAAGCTCCGCGAGTTTATACTCCTTGTCCCTATAAATAAGCGTATGGTCGGGAACGGTCTGGAGCATTACATTGAGGATCTTATCCTCCTTATTGACGCCGCGCAGCTCATACCAATCGCCGTTTTTCACAAGCTCGGCGCCTATGCCGTCCGAAATATCGGGCACGCCCGCGCCATACATCTTAAAGCGGGTCATGAGGCATATAAATTTTTCACCGTCCCACAGAATAACATCCTCTATGGGTGAAAGATTGCGGGAATGAAGAAAACACAGCTTAAATTCCTCGCCCTTTTCTATGGGGAAAACCGCGAGCGTTTCACCGCTGCGCCCGTCTGAGATGACGAGACTTCGCCTAAGCGGCGCAAATAAACAAATCACCGCAACGGCAAGCGCCGCCGCCAATATTCTTTTTAAAAGAAGGGGAGCAACTTTTTTGCCATTGCTCCCCTTTTCGCTTTTGTTAAGCGACGTATTTTCCATTAGTTAGCTACGCCGATCTCCTTGTAATACTTGAGTGCGCCGGCATGGAATTCAACGGAAACGCCCTGCATCGCCTTGGCGGCGTCGAGGTCGTTGCCCTTGGTGTGGCCGGTGGCGATGTCGCCCTTGAGCTCAAAGAGGTTCTTGGTGATGTTGTAGGCAAGCTCCTCGCTCATATCGGCGGAGCAGATGAGGGTAGCAAGTATAGCAACGCTCTCGGCTTCGTTTACGCCGTAGGTCTCGGCGGGGATAGTGCTCTTAACATAGAAGGGATACTGAGCTATGAGCGCGTCGCGCTGAGCGCCGTCTATGGGAACAACAACTATGTCGGTCATCTTGGAAAGCTCGGTGACGGCGGTGTTGGGAAGACCGGAGGTCTGGAACGCAGCGTCAACGGTGCCATTCTGCATGGCGGTGGAAGCTTCCGAGAAGGAGAGGTACTGCACGTCTATATCGTCGTAGGTGAGGCCGTAAGCGGTGAGTATCTGCACGGCGTTAGCTTCTGAGCCGGAGCCCTGAGCGCCTACGCAAACCTTCTTGCCCTTGAGATCGTTAACGGTTGTGATATTAGCGGACTTGAGGGCGACGAGCTGAATGGTCTCGGTGTACATGGTGGCGATGGCGCGAAGCTTGGGCATTGCGCCGTCCTCCTTCATGATCTCTATGCCGTTGACGGCATAGTCGAGCACGTCGTTCTGAACTATGGCAAGGTCGGCCTCGCCATTGTTGAGCGAACGGCAGTTAGCGGCAGACGCGCCGCTGGTGACGGCGGAAATCTCAAGTCCGTCTACCTTATCGGTGAGAACATTGGATATAACGCCGCCGAAGGCATAATAAGTGCCGCTTTCACCACCGGTGACCATGATAAGGCGAGCGGGAGCCGCTGCGCCGCCGGCTGCGGGCGTGCCGCCCGAGCAAGCCGCCATGGCAACCGTCATTGCGAGCACCATAAGGATAGCGATTAGTTTCTTAACCATTACTATTTTCCTCCTAGGTTTTTTGGATTTGTTATATTATATCATGTACAAATTGTGTATTCAACATAAATAATTTGTGACTCTCGCATATCTATATAAATATTGTCCGCGCCAATATCCACTTTTTACCAATCTGACCTTAGCGCGGTAAGGCGGCTGACAAGCACACTTTAGGCGTGTTTTACGGCGCGCTTCGGCTTATATATAATCAAAGCTGAGCATCATATAGGAAAGTTAAATTTGTACGGATTTGACTTTACCGTGTTATAATGTACCAAATAACTAATTAAAGGCGGGATAAATTTATGAAAGAATTTACCAAGCAGTTTATCGAGCTAATGGCCATAGACAGCCCCACCGGCTACACGGGCGCGGCCGCAGATTTCACGCTGGACGCACTTAAAAAAATGGGCTTTAAGCCGTATTTCACGCGCAAGGGCTGCGTCGTATGCGATATTGGCGGCGAGGGACAGCCGCTCGTCATGAGCGCGCATATAGACACGCTCGGCGGCATGGTGCACGAGATAAAGCCTTCGGGCAGACTGCGTGTGACCCGCATTGGCGGGCTGCAAGCGGCAAATGTGGAAGCGGAGAATGTTAAGGTCGTCACGCGGGACGGCAAAAAATACGATGGCTGCATGCAGATGGAAAACGCATCGTCGCACGTCAATTTAAAGCTATCCGAGCTTGTGCGCGATTTTGACTGCATGGAGGTCGTGCTAGATGAAAACGTATCCTCGCGTGAGGACGTTGTGAAGCTTGGGATAAGCGAGGGCGATTTCGTTCTTTTCGACCCGCGCACGCACATAACCGAGTCCGGCTATATAAAGAGCCGTTTTCTTGACGATAAGCTCAGCGTCGCCATGCTCCTTGAGATAGCACGCCGCGTAAGCTCCGGCAGGCTTACGCTCAAGCGCCGCGTTTACATCTATATCTCCGTTTATGAGGAGGTTGGCCACGGCTGCAGCGCTGCCATGCCGGACGCGGACGATATTTTAAGCATAGACATGGGCTGCGTTGGCACGGGACTGCGCTGCACCGAGCGCATGGTATCAATATGCGCCAAGGATTCGGGCGGTCCGTATAATTATGAGATGACCGGCGAGCTTATCAATGTGGCCAAGGAGCTAAAGCTCGATTATGCGGTTGATATTTATCCGGGCTATGGCTCGGACGCCGAAGCCGCACTCCGCGCCGGCTACGATATGCGTCACGCGCTCATAGGTGCGGGCGTATACGCCTCCCACGGATACGAAAGATCACACCTTGATGGCGTTAAGAATACATTAAGACTTATTGAGGGGTATATAGGCAAGTAAGCGAGCGCAGCGCGGCACGCGTTGTTTGGTATTGCTTTGCCGCGTGAACTCATGCATTTTTTGTAACCATTAAACCGCTTTGTCGCGCCCTTAGGGGTGCGACAATTTTATAACAGCAAAGTGTTTTTCGGGTTTTGCCGCACGCAAGCCCGCAGGGCGACAGGCAAAGCCAGTAACCTCGAAG
>CAZUUR010000154.1:0-5063 GCA_964622815.1 uncultured Oscillospiraceae bacterium
CCAGGCTCAGCCACTGGAACACGATCGAGATTTACGACTACGGAGTGACCAGCGACGGCACGTTCTACTACGTCATGGAGTACCTGCCGGGCATGAGCCTGGCCGACCTGGTGGAAAAGTATGGGCCGATTCCGCCGGAGCGGGCCGTGTAGACCTCGCCCTCGGTTTCATATTCGTTTCTAACGCTCACTATCGTCCCTTCCTTCATTACCATGTCCGCTATCTTCACCACATAGTCAAGCGCGCCGCCGGGATTGCTTCTAAGGTCGATAACGAGTGAACGCATGCCTCTGCCGGTAAGATCCTTGAGCGCTTCCTTAAACTCCTCAACGCAGTTGCCTGTAAATCTGTCTATACGAATATAGCCCGTGCGCTGATTAAAGAGCGCATAGCTCACCTGCTTTAAATTGATGCTTTCGCACACGGGGGAGAGCGTAAGTGTAACACCATCGCGCAGAATTGTAAGCTTCACCGTTGCGCCAACGTCTTTATTGAGCATTGATGAAATCGCGTCCGCTGATTGCCCTGAAAGGCTCACGTCGTCTATATGCGTTATCACGTCGCCCGCGAGCACGCCCGCCCTGGCGCAAGGCGCATTTTCATATACCTTGAGCACGGTTACTCCGTTTGCGTCCGGCTGACTTACCGAAATGCCTATCCCGTCATATTGACCGTTTACGCTTGAAAGATATGCGTCGTATTCCTCTTGAGTAAAATAATCGGCATACGGGTCGTCTATGGCGGAGATCATTCCCCGCGCAGCGCTTTCAAGCAGCATGTCACGCTCAGGCGACTCCTTGAGCGCATCAACCTTAATTCGCTCCGCTATTTCGTTCAAAAACTTTAATTCGCTGAGCTTGCTGTATTCGTCCGGCGTTAATATCACTTCGTCGCTGCGCTTTTCGTTGAGCTTGCTCACGGTTATCGTAACCGTGATAGCGGCGGTGATAATTATCGTCGCGGCGAAATATAATATTGTCCTTATCCAGGACTTCATTATTTTACCCTCCGATCGGATAATGAATTTATGATTGCAATAGGATAATTCTATCAATTTTATGTCTATACGTCAAATCAACGGATTATGAATGGACACGATACGCAAAAAAAATACAAAAAAGCAGGCTGAAAAGCCTGCCAAATCAAGCGCTAAAGGCGCATCTTTAACTATACGAGATACGGTTTAATAAATTCGGGCGCATTGCACTCGTCTCCGCCTATGCTCAAAACGATTTTAAAATCGGAGCGCTTTGCAAAGGCCTCAAGCTCACTGAAAAACTCCTTGAGCGTCTCAACCGGATGATGCACTATGTTGACAAATCCGTCTATAAAAATGTACTCGAGATCAAAATCCTGCGCTGCTATACCGGACACAAAGCCATAAAACATCTTTGGCCCGTCAATATGAAATTCGGAGGCGTCAATAAACCTGATACTGTGCTTTAAGTCGAACATGTATTGATTGTCGCTGTCAATGAAAACGATGCTGCCGTTCGCGGTTTTTACCGCCTCATTTGCCATGTCGATGATGCGCTTTGTTTTACCGGTTCCTCGTTCTCCGAATATAACCCTTATCAATTTGGTTCCTCCTCCTTCGCATAGCGAGTTTAGTAATTTCATTATAAGCGGCAAATGTGAAATGAGCAAGGTTAAAATTTATTCCTTTTCCATGCACTTGCATAGCGGTGCTATAATTAGTATAATTACTCTATTGATATGATACGATTGCGAGGAATATGCTATGGCGATAAGAAGAATATTTACGGACGACTCCGCTTGCCTATATAAAGCAGCAAGGCCGGTAGATAAGTTTGACGCAAGACTTTCAACTCTTATGGACGATATGATAGACACTCTTTACGATGCCGACGGCGCGGGGCTTGCCGCACCGCAGATAGGCATTTTAAAGCGCGTTGTTGTGATAGATTGCGGCGAAGGGCTTGTGGAGCTTGTGAACCCCGAGGTTATCCAAACCTCAGGCGAGCAGGGGGGCATGGAGGGCTGCCTTTCATTTCCCGGCAAGTCGGGCTATGTGGTTAGGCCTAATACAGTTAAGGTGCGCGGCAAGGACAGGCATGGCAAGGACGTTGAATACACTGGCGAGGGCCTTTTTGCCCGCGCTATAATGCACGAGTGCGACCATCTTGACGGCAAGGTATATTTAAGGCTCGTCACCGAGCCGCCCGAAGGCTATGAAAGCGGCGAAGATGAGGACGACGAATGAAAATTGCTTTTCTCGGCACACCTGATTTCGCGCTGCCGTCATTAGAAATGCTTATAAGAAATGGCCATGATATATGCGTTTTTACGCAGCCCGATAAGCCAGTGGGGCGAAAGGCGGTGCTTACGCCGCCGCCTGTAAAGACGCTCGCGCTTGAAAACGGGCTTAGGGTATATCAGTTTAATAAAATTAAATCGGGCGATGGCGCTGAGGCGCTAAAGCTTGAAGCGCCTGAGCTTATGGTAACGGCGGCATTTGGGCAGATCCTTTCAAAAGAAAATCTTTCCACGCCAAAGCATGGCTGTATAAATGTGCATGCGAGTCTGCTGCCAAAGTATCGCGGCGCAGCGCCCATACAGTGGGCCATTATAAACGGCGAAAGCGTGACTGGCGTTACCACGATGCTCACGGACGTGGGTCTTGATACTGGCGATATATTGCTTGCGGAAAAGGTTCAAATAGGCGAAAACGAAACCGCAGGCGAATTGTTTGATAGGTTAGCCACGTTGGGCGCAAGCGTGCTTGAAAAAACCATAGCCCTGCTTGAAAAAGGCGAGCTTGAGCGCACGCCGCAAAACGCGGCCGAAGCCACCAAATGCTCCATGATAAAAAAAGACGACGGACTAATTGACTTTGCCATGAGCGCCAAGCGCGTCCACGATAAGGTGCGCGGCATGAATCCGTGGCCGATAGCGTTCGCCATGCTGGACGGTGTGCCTGTGAAAATATATAAAACGCGGCTCACTGGCGAAAAAGCTCCCGGTGAATATGGCGAATGTGTTGTAGCGGATTCAAAGAAGGGTTTGTATGTGAACGCGGGAGGCGAGCTTATTGAGATAATGGAGCTTCAATTCCCTAATGCGAAAAAACTAACGGCGAGCGCGGCGCTGCTTGGCAGGCCGCTTGCGGGAAAGGTGTTTAAATGAGCACGAGAATAATTGCGTATACGGCGCTTTATGATGTCACCGAGAAGGGCGCGTATGCCAATCTGCGCCTTAAAAAAGCGCAGGAGGGTCTTGAAAAGCAGGACGCGCGCTTTGTGAGTGCGCTGGTGTACACAACGCTAGATAACCTTATTTATATTGATTACATAATAAGCCAGCACGCAACAGGCAAGCTGGACGCGCCCATAAGGTGCGTGCTCAGGCTCGGAGTATGCCAGGCGATGCTTATGAATGTGCCTGTGAGCGCCGCGTGCAACGAGAGCGTTAAGCTTGCAAAGGAAATAGGCAAGGCCGCGCTTTCGGGCTATGTAAACGCCGTTATGCGCAATGTGTGCCGCAATATGAATATGCCCGTCACGCTGCCTGAAAATAGGCGCGAGCGCATTTGTGTTTTGTATAGCTATCCTAAATATATTGTCGATGAATATTGCGATAGGTTTGGCGAGGAATTTACCGAGGAGCTTTTAAAGCAGAGTCTTCATTCCTTTACTCTCCGCGTGGCGCCTCCGTATACTGTAGAGGAGCTTGAAGCGGCGCTTTCAGCGCGCGGCATAAGTGTTTCCCGCGGCGAAATGGTGAAAAACTCTGTAAAGCTCGATAAGGGCTTCGAGCTCACAAAGGACCCGCTCTTTTTAAATGGCAGCATAACCGCGCAGAGCGAAAGTTCAATGCTGGTGTGTACGCTTGTTGAGCCAAAGCCCGGAATGAAAATTCTCGATGCCTGTGCCGCGCCCGGCGGCAAGACTGCGTATATGGCCACGCTCGCTGATAATAAAGCGGATATAACGGCGTGGGAGCTTCACGAGCATAGAACGGCGCTCATTGAAAAAACGCTTGAGCGCTTGAAGGTGAGCGGCGTAAAAGTTGAAACGCGCGACGCATCAATAAATATTCCGGAGCTTCGCGGCCAGTTCGATGCCGTGCTCATAGACGCGCCCTGCTCCGGTCTTGGCGTGCCGGGCAAGCCCGACGCGAGATACGTTAAAACGGACGCCTTGATAGAGGAGCTGGCTTTCACCCAGTCAAAGCTGCTTGATGCTTGTGCGCCTTATGTAAAGTGTGGCGGTACGCTCGTGTATTCCACATGCACAATTTCCTACAGGGAAAATGAAAAGCAGATAGAAGCCTTTCTCAAGCGTCACGAGGAGTTTTCCCCATGCGATATAAAGGGCTGTCTTCCTGAAGGCTCAAACGCGCGCGAACGCGCGAATAACGGTATGGTGCAGCTTTTTCCGCATTTGGATAAAACGGAAGGCTTTTTCATGGCAAAGCTAAAAAAGAGAGGGCTATAATTTGCAGGAGCTCATGTCGATGAATATGGCGCAGCTTGAAGCGCTTATGGAAAAGCTGTGCGAGAAAAAATTTAGAGCTGCGCAGGTTTATAGCTGGCTCTGTAAGGGCGTGCGCCCAAACGACATGAGAAATCTGCCTCAAAGCCTTCGCGATAAACTTTTGCAGCTCCCTTACGGCGGCAGCCGCATACACACGGAGCTAACCTCAAAAAAGGACGGCACAAAGAAATATCTATTTGAGCTTGAGGACGGCAATATTGTCGAAGGCGTGCTAATGAGCTATCATTATGGCAATACGCTGTGCATTTCATCGCAGGTGGGCTGCCGCATGGGCTGCGCTTTTTGCGCGTCAACACTAAATGGCAAGGCGCGTGATTTAAATGCTGGCGAGATGCTCTCGTTTGTTGCGGAGGTTGAAAAGCACGCGCAAAGGCCGGCCAATATGGAGCGTGCCGTTACGAATATAGTCATGATGGGCTCGGGTGAGCCGCTCGATAATTACGATAACACAGTGGCATTTTTAAAGCTTGTCACCTCGCAGGAGGGCATGCGTATAAGCCCGCGCAATATATCCGTGTCCACCTGCGGCATCGTGCCCAAGATATA
>CAZUUR010000155.1:0-5042 GCA_964622815.1 uncultured Oscillospiraceae bacterium
CGCGGGGGTATTGAACAGTATGATGCAAAGCACCACACCGCCGGGCTGTACCGCGCCCGGCCATTTGAACGTAACGGACGCCCAAACCAAAAGAATAAACCCGAAGAATATCAAGGCGACTTTCAAATAATAATTCCCGGCTGGGAAGAGCCAATGTTCCACCCCGAATATGGCTATTCCCAGAAAGCCGCCGATGACGGTTCCGATCAGCCTGTTGCCGCCGCTCATTTTTGATTCCTCCATGCCGTTGCCCATTCCAAATATGACGCCGACACAGGCAAAAGTGGGGTTCCCGCCAAAGAAAAGGTAAATCAGGGCAAGCATCGCCGCCGCCAAAGCGGTTTTCAGGCTTCTTTGACCAAGGCCGGGTATCACCGCGTGGATGGGTTTGTGACTGTCCATACCGTAAAATTCCTTTGCAAATTTAATCAGGCTCGTCCGCCCATGCGCCGCAGCAAACAGGAGTACTGCGTTTTGCCGCATAAAACATGGAACGGCGCGGCCTAAGCCAAAGGAAAAGACATTCCCCTGGGAATGTCTTTTCCTTTGGTCGGGGCGACTGGATTTGAACCAGCGGCCTTTTGGTCCCGAACCAAACGCGCTACCAAACTGCGCTACGCCCCGAAATGGAGCCAATGTAGGGATTCGAACCCTAGACCTGCGCATTACGAATGCGCTGCTCTACCGACTGAGCTACATTGGCGTGCCACGATTAAGAATTATAGCACGCAAAGATGAATTTGTCACTACTTTTTTCTTTTCATTATGAAAATAATGTATTGACATTAACGCAACGTCATAGTTTATACTTCTTAATGTGGGAGGTGAGAAGATGGATTACACGGTGAGTGAGCTTGCAAAGCTCTCAAATGTTACAAAACGTACTCTGCATTATTATGACAGCATTGGACTGTTGAAGCCAAAGGACGTCAAGGATAACGGTTATCGTGTATACGGTTCGGGCGAAGTGGATTTGCTGCAGCAAATCCTGTTTTACCGCGAACTGGGTATGGAGTTGGGCGAAATAAAGGAACTTCTTTATTCACCTAAATTTGATAAACAAAAAGCCATGAAAAACCATTTGCAATCGCTAACGGCACAACGAGCTCGGCTGGATAAACTACTGAACAATGTTGAACAAACATTAAGGGCGATGAAAGGAGAATATGATATGAATGACAAAGAGAAATTTGAAGGCTTCAAACGCGAGGCAATAGAAAAAAATGAAAAAGAATACGGTTCGGAAATACGCGCAAAATATGGTAATGACGCAATCGACGCAGCAAATGCGAAGTTAAACAAAATGGACGAAAACACATGGAAAGCGCAGGACGCGCTTGAAAACGAGATTAGAGAAACTTTAAAGCAAGCCATGCTCCAAGGCGACCCCAAGGGCGAAACCGCCATGCAAGCGTGCGAGCTGCACAAAAATTGGCTTACCCATATATGGAAGGACGGGACATACTCAAAGGCTGCGCATTTGGCTATGGGAGAAATGTACATTGCAGACGAGAGATTTAAAAAGTATTATGACAGCATCTGTGAAGGCGCTGCAGAGTTCTTTTATGATGCGCTCAAAGAATATTGCAAGTAAATAATAGGGTCAAGAGTCGGGTCGTCCGACTCTTTTTTTTATTTGCTGCTTATGCTATAATATTTAGAATAGGAGTAATATGTTATGAAGCATTTAATTAAGTCGGTTGACAGTGACTCAATATGTGAGCAGCTTGGCGTTGAGCCGGGGTGGAGTCTTTTAGCTATAAATGGAAAGGAAGTAGTCGATATAATCGATTACGAGCAATTTACCGCGCGCGAAAGGCTAACCGTTCTCTTTGAAAATAAGTATGGCGATAGTGTTAAGGCTCAAATAGACAAGGATACATACGATACATTGGGACTCGGTTTTGAATCCGGGCTTATGAGCCCCATAAGATCATGCCACAACCATTGCATTTTTTGCTTTATTGATCAGATGCCAAAAGGCGTGCGCCCTACGCTTCATGTAAAAGATGATGATTGGCGGCTTTCGCTAATAATGGGCAACTATGTTACTTTGACTAACCTTGACGAAAAAGAGTTCGCGCGATTGCTTGAGCGCAAGGCGAGCCCTCTTTATATATCTGTACACAGTACCGACGGCGAGCTTCGCAAGCGCATGATGAACAACAAAACCGCGGTTGACATCATGGCACGGTTACAGGCCCTAAAAGCAAATAAGATTAAATTTAACGCGCAAATAGTGCTCGTCCCTGAGTATAATAACGGCAATGTGCTTGAAAAAACGCTTAACGATCTGTATTCGCTTTATCCCGCAGCGCAAAGCGTCGCTGTAGTACCGGTGGGACTTACCAGATACCGTGAAGGGCTTGCGCCAATACGCTGCCTTACCAAGCAGGAAATGTGCGACGCTATCGACACTGTGGAACACATGATGGAAAAAGCAAAAAGGGAGATAAATGAATCTTTTGCCTATGTGTCGGACGAGATGTACATCTCGGCGGGTCGCGAATTACCTCCATACGAGGCATACGAAGATTTTCCACAGCTTGAAAACGGCGTAGGCTTGCTCCGTAAATTTGAGGATGAATTTAACTATGCGCTTGAAGACAGACAGCCTGTTGATTATCCGCGCGTTTTTGACGGTGCATGCGGCGTTTCCGCGCATGGTTTTCTGAGCAAGCTTTTTATTAAGCTGCGGCCTTATGGAATAACTATAAATCTTCACAAGGTAAAAAATGATTATTTTGGCCATACGGTAACCGTTAGCGGTCTAGTGTGCGCCTGCGATATAAAAGCGCAGCTCTCAGATGTTTTGCAGGGCGAAGCCCTAATTATACCAGACGATATGCTTCGTGAGCGTGACGATGTGTTTTTAGATGGTTCAGACACAGCGTCGCTTGAAGCAGCCATTGAAAAAAAGGTGTTGCCGCTTTGCGCCAGCGACGGCGAACAATTCATAAACGGACTATTTGAATATATAGAGAATGTGAGGAAACAATAATGTCAAAGCCGTTAGTGGCAGTGGTGGGTCGCCCCAACGTTGGAAAATCCACGTTTTTCAATAAGGTTATAGGAAAGCGCATTGCGATAGTCGAGGATACGCCCGGCGTTACACGAGACAGGATCTATGGCGATGCGCAGTGGCTTGATTATACCTTTACCCTAATCGACACAGGCGGCATTGAGCCTGTGAACGACGATATTATCAGTACACAAATGCGCCGTCAGGCGCAGCTTGCAATAGATACCGCCGAAGTGATCATTTTCCTCGTTGATGGAAGGGAGGGCATAACAGCGGCCGATGTTGACGTTGCGGACATGCTTCGCAGATCAAAAAAGCCTGTAGTGCTAGGCGTCAACAAGGTGGATCACCCCAAATATGCCAATGTGGTCTATGACTTTTATGAGCTTGGCATAGGCGACCCTATAGGGATAAGCGCGGAACAGGCGCTCGGCTTAGGCGATCTGCTTGACGTTGTGGTTTCATATTTTGACAAGCAGGCGAAAGAGGATGATGACGAGCAGATAAGTATAGCGGTAGTGGGCAAGCCAAACGCCGGCAAATCAAGCCTTGTTAACGCGCTGCTCGGCTATGAGCGCACTATAGTCAGCAGTGTTCCAGGCACCACGCGAGACGCAGTGGATACGCCATTTGAACGTAATGGCAAGAAATATCTTTTAGTTGATACCGCAGGAATAAGACGCAAACGCGCTATAGACGATGAAAGTGTTGAACGCTACAGCGTGATAAGATCGCTTGCCGCGATACGCCGCGCTGATGTCGTAATCACAGTTATTGATGCTTCTCAAGAGTTATCCGAGCAGGACGTTCGTATAGCCGGATATGCCCACGACGAAGGCAAGGCGTCTGTGCTGATAGTGAATAAGTGGGACTTAATTGAAAAAAATACGCACACAATGAATGAGTTTAAGAAAAAACTTACAGCGGATCTTGCATTTATGAATTATGTTCCAATGCTCTTTATCTCTGCGCTCACAGGTCAGCGTGTGGATAAGGTGCTTGACTATGCAGATATGGCTTATGAGCAATACTGTATGAGAATATCTACCGGCGTTTTGAACGACATTGTTAATGAAGCCATCACCATGTCAGAGCCGCCGTCCGAGAATGGGAGAAGGCTAAAAATTTATTATGCTACTCAAACCGGAGTCAGGCCGCCTACATTTGTGATTTTTACAAATGAGCCGGAACTTATGCATTTTTCCTATAAACGGTATTTAGAAAACTATATTCGTAAGACGTTTAAAATCGACAAGACTCCTGTTAAACTCATTATACGAAAACGAACCAAAAACGAAGCTGAGTGAGGTGTCAAGATTGAGCGAAATCAACTGGATATGGCTTATTGTAAGCGCCGTAGTGGGTTATTTTGTGGGCAATATTGAAACTGCCGTTATCCTTAGCAAGCTTAAGTATCACGACGATGTAAGGCAGCACGGAAGCGGCAATGCGGGCACAACAAATATGCTCCGAGTATTTGGCATGAAGCCCGGTATATTCACCTTTTTAGGCGATTTTCTAAAAGGAATTGTGGCGGTGCTGCTAGGACGGATTATCGCCGGTGAAATAGGGGGCTATCTTTGCGGGCTTTGCGCTGTGATAGGGCACGATTTTCCTGCTTTATTTGGCTTTAAAGGCGGAAAGGGAGTGGCTACAACACTTGCTATCGCATGGATGCTTTCGCCTCTGTATGCGGCCATTGCAACCGTTATTAGCTTTGCAATAATTTATTTAACGCAAATGGTTTCAGTGGGCGCGCTTATAGGCGTTACCCTTTATATGATAGTACTGGCGCTTACCAACCTAGACTCCGTGCCGCTTGTTATTTTGTGCATAACGCTTTGGCTGCTTGTCATTTTTAGACATAAGGATAACATCAAACGAATATTTGCAGGAACAGAAAGCCGGCTTTTCAAGCATAAATAAAGAATGCGCATCTCAAATACATAGGCTAGCCTATGTATTTCAGACTGTCAAAGAACCCCTGTTTTCCAGAACGAAAAACAGGGGTTCTTGATGT
>CAZUUR010000156.1:0-1276 GCA_964622815.1 uncultured Oscillospiraceae bacterium
ACATCACTACATACAACCTGTGCAGAATAAACATGTTCCTGCACGACATAAACTATGAGAAGTTCGACATTGCACACGGAGACACACTCACTGAACCAAAACACTGGGATGACGAACCTTTTGATGCAATTGTCTCAAATCCCCCATATGCCCTTAGGTGGGATGGAGAGTCCAATCCGTTACTGATAAACGACCCTCGTTTCTCTCCTGCAGGAGTACTTGCTCCTAAGAGCAAAGCCGACCTTGCTTTTACAATGCATATGCTCTCCTGGCTTTCAACAAGCGGAACAGCAGCGATTGTAGAGTTCCCTGGAGTATTATACAGAGGCGGTGCTGAGCAGAAGATAAGAAAGTACCTTGTTGATAACAACTTCATTGATGCTGTTATTCAGCTCCCTCCAGATTTGTTCTTTGGGACTTCAATTTCAACCTGCATAATCGTATTAAAGAAGAGCAAGAAGGATAACTCCGTTATATTCATAGATGCCTCTGCTGAATTTGTAAGAGGTGGCAATAAAAACAAGCTGACAGAGATTAACAGAAAAAAGATTCTCAATGCCTATGTGGAAAGAAAGGATATTGAGCACTTTGCAAGGCTTGTTACAAGTAAGGAGATTTCAGAGAACGAATACAACATTGCAGTAAGTAGCTATGTTGAGCAGGAGAATACTACAGAGGAGGTGGATATTGAAAAGCTGAATGCTCACATTGCTGAGATTGTCATTAAACAGCACAAGCTCCGTGAAGCCATAGACGAGATAGTTGCCGATTTTGAAGGAGGTTCACTATGAGCAGAATAGAAGAACTCATTGAGCAGTACTGTCCAGATGGGGTAGAGTATAAAGAATTAGGCCAAATAGTTGAGATTCTTGATAGTAAACGCAAGCCTGTATCAAAATCACAGAGAGTTGGAGGTAAGTATCCTTATTATGGTGCAAATGGCATTCAAGACTATGTTGATGATTATATATTTGATGGTACCTTTCTATTACTTGGCGAAGATGGAAGTGTAATAAACAAAGATGGATCTCCTGTTCTAAACTGGGCAACTGGGAAAATATGGGTTAATAATCATGCACATATATTAGGAGAAAAACCAGAGATTGCAATTTTGAGATATGTGTTCTTTGCATTATCAGTAATTGATGTTACAAAAGTAGTTAAAGGCAATATTCCGAAAATAACTCAGCAGAATTTGAGAGGGTTCCTCATCCCCATCCCTCCTCTTCCTGTCCAGGAGGAGATAGTACGGATATTAGATAAGTTTACTGAACTG
>CAZUUR010000156.1:1286-5028 GCA_964622815.1 uncultured Oscillospiraceae bacterium
AAATAAACTCCTTACCCCTGTTGAAGAGAATGGGAAGTGGATGATGAATAATTCAGAAGTATTGTTTAAACAAATGTGTGAGATAGGAGATTTTTATGGTGGTTTATCGGGTAAGAGCAAAGCTGACTTTTCTGATGGGAATGCTCAATATATAACTTATATGAATATTTTCTCAAATATTTCTGTCAATTTAGATATTGAAGCTAAAGTCAAAATTTCTGATAAAGAGTCTCAAAACGTTGTCAAATATGGTGATATACTTTTTACTGGATCTTCAGAGACTCCTGATGAGTGTGGTATGTCATCAGCTGTTACAAATAGACCAAATAGCCCATTTTATCTGAATAGTTTCTGCTTTGGCTTTAGACTAACTGATTATTACAATGAAATAATTCATCCAGATTATTCCAAGCACATATTTCGTTCAAAAAATATAAGGAAACAAATAATTGGTACATCAAGTGGAGTAACAAGATTCAATGTTTCAAAAAAGCGTATGGGGAAAGTCGTAATTCCCATCCCTAATATGGCAGAACAAAAAAGAATTGCTCAATTTCTTGACAAATTCGACTCTCTAGTCAACGACATCTCAATCGGCCTTCCTGCAGAAATTGAAGCAAGAAGGAAACAATACGAGTATTACCGGAACAAACTCCTTTCATTCAAGAGAAAAGAGAGCTAACAAATATAGACCTATCATGAACGAACTACTAAAACATTGCAGATACTACAAAGGAGAAACTGAAGCACCGCCTGAAATTAATGAAGAGGGCAAGGCAATTTTTTGGTATTATGAGCAACTATGGGTAGAAAGAGAGGAGTTTCGTGATGAAAACAACTATAACACACAGGAATATATTAACTTTGGGTTACAAGATTTTAATAAAGACGATGGCACTCCATTAACATTAAAAGCTATCCTCTTCAACAGACACTGTCACTGGAGTGGAGGATATGGGATTGAAAATGATATAAAGACATTCAAAGAGTGGTACAAGTCTTATTACTTAAATCATCCTAAAGATTCATAGAGCAAATATTTTTTGATTATGACATACAAAGTTGTTGCGGAAAACTCTCAAAGTACAGTCGTTACAGTCTATAATCCACCTGTTGACAAAAGCAAAAACTATCAATCAGAAGCAGAACTGGAAAAGGCATTCATAGAACAACTCAAGACACAGGCTTATGAGTACCTTAAAATATCCTCCGAAGAAGAATTAATAGCCAATCTCCGTAAACAACTTGAGTTATTAAATAACTATTGCTTTACAGATAGTGAGTGGAAACAATTCTTTAAAAGCACTATTGCCAATCAGAGTAATGGTATTGCCGAAAAATCTTACATTATCCAAGAGAATCACACTCTCCTACTTAAAAGAGAAAACTATCCAGACAAAAATATAAGGTTAATTGACAAGGATAATATCCATAACAACAAGCTACAAGTTGTCAACCAATACGAGGTAGAAACTGGGGAGAGAAAAAATAGATATGATGTGACCGTTCTTGTAAATGGGCTTCCATTGGTACACATTGAACTCAAAAGAAGAGGTGTTGATATAAAAGAGGCTTTCAATCAAATTAACCGATACAACAGAGAATCATTCTGGGCAGGAAGTGGTCTGTTTGAATATGTTCAACTCTTCGTGATCTCAAACGGAACATATACCAAATACTACAGCAATACAACCCGATTTTCACACTTGAAGGAGAAGAACGGAAGTACACCTCCAAAGGGCAAAAGAAGTAGCAATAGCTTTGAATTCACTTCTTGGTGGGCAGATGCCAATAATAAGCCTATAACAGACTTGATGGACTTCTGTCGTACTTTCTTTGCAAAACACACTATACTCAATGTTCTAACAAAGTACTGTGTCTTCACCTCAGACAAGACTCTTCTTGTGATGCGACCATACCAAATCGTAGCAACGGAGAGAATTCTCAACAGAATATTAGTCGCTAACAACTATAAGAAATATGGCACATTACAATCTGGTGGCTATGTATGGCACACTACAGGAAGTGGGAAAACACTGACATCCTTCAAAGCGGCACAACTCGCCAGTAAAATGGCATTTGTAGATAAGGTTCTGTTCGTAGTTGACAGGAAAGACTTGGACTACCAAACAATGAAGGAGTATGACAAGTTTGAAAAGGGAGCGGCCAACAGCAACACAAATACTGCTATACTCAAGAAACAACTTGAAGATTCAAAAAGTAGAATAATCATAACTACTATTCAGAAGTTGTCTATCCTTATCAAGAAGAATAAAGAGCATCAGATATATGACAAACAAATAGTCATTATTTTTGATGAATGCCATCGTTCTCAGTTTGGGGATATGCATACTGCAATAACTAAGAGATTCAAAAAATACTATCTCTTTGGATTTACAGGTACTCCAATCTTTGCTCTCAATTCCAATAGTGCAGGAAAGTTTGATTTAAGGACAACAGAACAGGCTTTTGGAGAGAAACTACATACATACACTATAGTAGATGCAATAACTGACCGAAATGTACTTCCATTCCGAATTGACTATATCAGGACAATGAAGGAAGAGGAAGATATTAAGGATATCAAGGTAAAAGATATAGATAGAGAAAAGGCTTTCTCATCACCAGAAAGGGTAGGTAAAATTGTTAGCTACATTATTGACCACTTTGACCAAAAAACAAAAAGGAATAGTAGTTATCAGGTAAAAGAGAGGCGACTGGCAGGGTTCAACTCAATCTTTGCAGTTGCTTCAATTGATATGGCAAAGATTTACTATGCTGAATTCAAGAAACAGATGGAGGCTTTGCCGGAAAACAAGAGACTAAAAATTGCTACAATTTATAGTTTTGGAGTCAATGAGGATGAACCTGAAGATGCAGGATTTATTGAAGATGAAAATCTTGAAGATACCTCCAGTCTTGACCAAAGTTCAAGGGATTTTCTTGATTTGGCTATTCAGGATTATAACAAGATGTTCAAATCAAGCTTCAACACTGGGACAGAGTTTCAGAACTATTACAAAGACCTTTCTCAGAGAGTTAAGGATAGAGAGATTGACCTTTTAATAGTCGTCAATATGTTCCTTACTGGATTTGATGCAACTACACTTAATACTCTTTGGGTTGATAAGAACCTTCGTCTTCACGGACTGCTCCAAGCATACTCTCGGACAAACAGGATTCTTAACACTGTTAAGACTTTTGGAAATATTGTGTGCTTTAGGAATCTGGAGAAGGCCACAAATGATAGCATAGCATTATTCGGAGATAAAGAGGCAGGAGGGATTGTGCTACTCAAGACTTTTGAAGACTATTACAATGGGTACAAGGATGGAGAAAAAATTGTCAAAGGATATAAGGAGATTGTAGAAGAGATTCAGAGTAAGTTTCCGATTGGGGAAAAAATAATTAGTGAGGCAGCGAAAAAGGAATTCATCAGACTTTTCAGTGCATTCCTTCGGTCAAAGAATATACTTTCTACATTTGATGAATTCACAGGGAAGGAAATCCTATCTGATAGAGATACTCAAGACTATCAAAGCGTTTACATTAATTTCTATCAAGAGTTAAGACCACCAGGCGGAGATGTAGTAATTGTAAATGATGATATCGTCTTTGAGATTGAATTGGTAAAGCAGGTTGAAATCAATATAGACTTCATCCTTCAATTGATAAAAGAACATCATCAAAAGCATTTCAAGGATAAAGAGATTGAGGTGAAGATTCACAAAGCTATTGACTC
>CAZUUR010000157.1:0-5011 GCA_964622815.1 uncultured Oscillospiraceae bacterium
GGGTGCGCCGTATTTCTTATCGAGCACCACGTTGCGGCCTTTGGGCCCAAGGGTTATCTTAACGGTATCGGCAAGGGCGTTCATGCCCGTCTCAAGCGCCCTGCGCGCTTCTTCGCCGTATTTAAGCTGCTTTGCCATAATCTTCTCTCCTCTTTCTTTTTATTCTACAACAGCCAGTATATCGTTCTGACGGACTACATTGTATTCAACGCCGTCAAGCTTGACCTCGGTGCCTGCATACTTTGAGCATATCACCTTGTCGCCGGCCTTGACCTGCATTTTAACTTCCTTGCCGTCAACTACGCCGCCGGGGCCTACCGCCACGACTTCACTCATCTGCGGCTTTTCCTTGGCGCTGCCCGCGAGGATTATGCCGCTCTTGGTGGTCTCCTCTGCCTCAAGGCTCTTGAGCACTACACGGTCGAGCAATGGTTTGAGTTTCATATTATGTTGCCTCCTTATTATTTTGGCTTAATTCACTTGACGGTTAGCACTCAAATCATCTGAGTGCTAACAACGTTGTTATAATAGCGCACCTTATCTCGGATTTCAAGCCCCTATTTGTTAGTTCACATTTGCTTTTCATTTGCCACGATTTTGAAAAAACGCATTATAAACATCTAAGCAAATTTTTTTACAAAATAATGCCGAATTATGCCGAAATTGTTTTTTGGGGGGGAAAAATCCATGCGGCATTTAAAACAAATTGTTTTGAACCGTTTTTCACGAAAAAGCCTTTGGGTTTGCGCGTACATTTTGGGTTTAAATTATTTCATTTTATGCTAATTAAAAAACAAATTTAGCCGCCAAAAAATTGGCAACTAATTCGTTTGGCGCGGTATTTAGCGCAAAGTGATAATAGGTGCGCCGGATTAAATCAAATAAATCTTTTTGGCAGAAAATTCAAATAAACAGGCAAAAAATGCGTTTGCACATTTGACGGTGGGGCGCGTGCGAGAAAGTTAAATACGCAAACGAAATCTATGGTTAAGGTGTGCCAAGGCCACTTCCAAAAGGAACGTTCGGCGCATATTTTGGATTTAATTAAAAAATAAAGGGGAATTATTGAATAAAAACATTTTGGGGAAAAATTCCAAAATAAATATGTTTTTGGCAAAGAAAAAGCAAATCTCTATTCACCCAGCGGCGCTGACGTGTGCGGGGCAAGATGAACATAATTTACGGCAAAAAAACAGCCGGAAAAGCTTCCGGCTGTTTTCGCATAATAATATTGGCTGCTTAATTCACTGTTTTTCTTACCCTGTTAATTATCAGGCCGGGGATATTTTCAAGCGAGGCCTCATGCACAACGGCGTTTAGCTTTTTTGCTTCCATTGGCATGCCGTATACCACGCAGCTCGCCTGATCCTGACCCACTGTATATGCATTATTGCCGCGCATTTTGAGAAGCCCCTTCGCCCCGTCCGAGCCCATGCCGGTAAGGATTATGCCGAGCGCTTTATCCTTTGCGGCGTCCGCTACGGAGTCAAACAGCACATCGACGCTCGGGCAATGGCCGCTCACCTTATCAAGCTCGCCAAGCTTTATCACAAAATCAACGCCGCGCTTTACAACGCGCATCTGCCTGTCTCCCGGCGCAACGTAAGCACAGCCTGTGCAAACTATATCGCCGTCCTTAGCCTCGACCACGGTGAGCTTGCTCTCGCGGTCAAGCCGCTCTGCATACATTCTTGTGAAAACGGGTGGCATGTGCTGAGTTATCACTATGCCTGGCAGGTCGGGCGGGAGCACCTTTAATATGGAGTTGGTAGCCTCCGTACCGCCTGTGGACGCGCCAATGGCTATAAGCATAGGCGCTGAGTGGCCGGTTAGCACCGGCTTTGACGCGGGGCGCGAAGGAAGCTCCTGCCTATCGAGCTTGGCTGCCAAAACTGCGGCCGTGCCCGAAAGCGGCGGATTTGGCCGCACAATAGGCGGTATGCTTGAAGGCTGCGCCTGATCTCGGGCTGCGGTCACGGGCTTTTCGGCTTCCTTGGCGGGCGACTCCTTAACCGGCGGCACTTCGCGCTTTGGCAGCGTTGTGTGGCCTAGAGCCGTGGGCGCGCGCGCGGCTATCCTTGTGGGAAGCTGCGCCATTGCGGCGGCCTTTATCTTTTCGGCCAGATCTGCGGAGAATACTGTCATACTCTTTGCCGTGGGCTTTTCAACAAAGTCCACAGCGCCCGCGCGCATTGCGTCAAACACCTTGCCGTCAACGGCGCTCACCATTATAACGGGCATAGGCCTTAGCGCCATGAGCATTTTTAAAAACTCGATGCCGTCCATGCCCGGCATTTCAACATCGAGCGTCAACACATCGGGATCGAGCGAGGCTATCTTATCTCGCGCGTCGTAAGCGCTGTGCGCCGTATCTACCACCTCTATTGACGAATCCTCCTCCAAGCCCTTGGCTATGGCTGTGCGGAACATCATAGAATCGTCTACCACAAGCACTCTTATGCGTTTATCGGCAGGCATAGGCTAATTTCCTTTCGCTATTTTTTGGCTATTGAATTTAGCTCCTTCATATTGAGTTCAATTATGCGTACGCCGTAGCTGTCGTCTATGACCACTACCTCGCCGCGCGCTATCTGTATGCCGTTCACCATCACCTCAACCAGCTCTCCGGCTTGCTTATTGAGCACCACCACCGAGCCTACGTTGAGCTCTAATATATCGCGTATGGACTTGACCACGCGGCCAAGATCCACCGTTATTTCCATTGGAACGTCCATAAGGCGGCGGATATTCTCTGTCTCAAGCTCGCCAAGCTGCGCGCCTTCCGCCTCAAATTCGGGATATTGCACCTCTTTGGCGTTCGCCGTGCGCCCATCTACCACCGAACGCGATTGCGGATAGCCATACTGCGGCTGGTAAGGCGGATAACCGTATGGCGGATAACCGTATGGCATTTGGCCTTGTGCAGGCGGCATGCCTTGTGCTGGCGGCATGCCTTGTGCTGGCGGCATGCCCTGTGCGGGCGGTGTCCAGCCCTGCTGATAACCGTACTGTGCGTCCGGCGGCATGCCCTGTGCTGGCGGCATGCCCTGCATATTATAGCCCTGCTGCTGATACTGCGGCGCACCCGCGCCATAGCCCTGTGCGGGCGGCACTTGGCCCTGTGCGGGCGGCATTTGGCCCTGTGCGGGCGGCATTTGGCCCTGTGCGGGCGGCATTTGGCCCTGCATAGGCGGCATCTGACCCTGTGCGGGCGGCATTTGCCCCTGCATAGGCGGCATGCCCTGTGCGGGCGGCATGCCCTGCTGATACTGCGGCTGACTGTCCGGCATAACGTCGTTATGCTGCTGGGTATATACGTTTTCGCTTGAATATTCGGGCTGTTCCTCCTGCGCATCGTCCATGGTGGGGTTTAGCAGCTCATGAGCGAGCTGCTGAGCAAACCTTACCGGCAGTATCTGCATTATCTCGCTTTGGAGCAGACCCTCTATTTCCATTTTAAACGCTATTTTCAAAAGCAGCGCATCGTCGGGGATCATGCTTGAAAGATTATCCTCCGCGAGCAGCACGCGCCTTGAAACAGGCGTTGAAATATCTATCGTTTTTTGAAGCATTGACGCGAGCGATGTGGAGCTTGAGCCAACCATCTGGTTCATCACCTCGCGTATGGCCGAAAGGCTTATCTCGTCGAGGACTATGTTGTCCGGATCGAGATTGCCGTCTCCGCCGATTAAAAGGTCTGTTATGAGTGCGACGTCATATTCCTTGAGCAGCAACAGATTATTGCCGTCAAGCCCGCGGGTGTACTGCACCTCCACGACCACGAGCGGGAGCGGATGCGCGAGCGCAAGCGTTTTCCATGAGTGTATGCTAAGGCTTGGCGTTGTTATTTGCACCTGCTTGCCAAGCAGCGTATACATGGTAGTCGCCGCCGTGCCCATGCATATATTGCCCATCTCACCTAAAGCGTCCTGCTCGTCTCTTGTGAAATAGGTATCAAGCCGAGTGTCGGCGTCGTCGCTCGGCGCGTCAACCTGACCGGCACTGCGCAGCATTTCTTCAATCTGCTCTTGCGTCATTATGTCACTCAATGTCGTCCTTCTCCTTAATTATCTCTGCTATCTGCACGACGCGCTTGCCGCCGCTCACACCCAATACCGCCTTGAACTTTGGTATTTTTTCCACATCAAGCATAATAAATTGATTTATCCGGTGATCAAGCCTTATCACATCGCCCGGCTTCATGGTTAAAAGCTCGCGCATTGACACACTGTTCTTCTCAAATCTTGCGTTGAGCTTAACGTTTGTGTCAAGCACCTGCTCGCGCACCTGCGGATCGGTCTTTTTCATCTGCTGGTTATCGCGCCCAAGCGTCCATACCATGGAGTTGAGGCGCTTTGTCACCGGCTGTATCATGAAATGCGGTATGCATATTGCCATCATATCCTCAACCTCGTCTATCTTAACGTTGAAGGTGGCTATGGCGGCAGGCTCGTTTACCGCGGTAACCTGCGTGAACTGCGGGCTCGTTTCTATTCTGACAAGGCGCGAATCGAGCATCGCCACCTTTTCCCACGATGAATCGAATATATCAAGGCACTGTGGCAGGACATTCTCCATTATAGTGAGATCAATTTCCGAAAACGGTTTGTTAATATCGAAATAATCGGCTACGCCGCCAAAGAGCCTGCTAATTATAGCGTAGGCCACCGAGGCGGACATATCGAATATCATTGAGCCGGAAAGCGGCAGCGTGTCTACAACGGCAATGAGCGCAGGCAGGGGTATGGAATTGTTAAATTCCCCGAAAAGCTGCTCCTCAACAGATACCACCGTCACCTCGCTCAAGGTGCGCAGTATGCCCGTCAAACGGGTGGCCAGCACTGTAGCAAAATTATCAAATATGGTGTAGAGCGTGCGAATTTGATCTTTGGAGAATTTATTGGCCGTGCGGAAGTCGTAATTCTTAACGTCCCCCTCGTGCTCCTCGGCCATAAGCGTCTCATTTTCGCTTTCCGCTGAAGCGAGCGAATTGAGCAGCGCGTCTATTTCA
>CAZUUR010000158.1:0-2590 GCA_964622815.1 uncultured Oscillospiraceae bacterium
TTCTAAGAGACTTCCCAACCGCTTGATTAAGAAGTCTTTTAGAGCATACAACACCCGAAACACTTAAATGTGTTCCGTTGCTTTTAGCGGTTCGCACATACGAAGTATATGCTATCGACGGCGATGGAGAGTTCACATACAACTTTAAAAAGCCCAATTATTCACTGGAACAATACATGATTTTTATGCGTAAGACAGGTTTGTTTGAACTTATGGAAAATCATATTGTGAATAACCTTGTGGATTATGCAACCGGAGTTGAAACAGGTTTGGATTCAAATGGGCGCAAAAACCGTGGCGGTCACTTGATGGAAAGTGTTGTCGAAAGCTATATACACAAAGCCGGATATATCAAAGACAAAGACTATTTTAAGGAAATGTATATCCACACTATTACAGAAAAATGGAGCGTGGATTTGTCCGCTATCTCAAACAAAGGCAAAACAGAGAAGCGTTTCGATTTTGTTGTTAAAACAGAGAACCAAATCTACGTAATTGAAGCAAACTGCTATTCAAGCAGCGGCTCGAAGCTGAATGAAACGGCAAGAAGTTATAAGCAGATCTCGCAGGAGATTGATACCATTGATGGCGTAACTTTTGTGTGGTTTACTGACGGCGCAGGCTGGGAAAGCGCACGCCATAATCTTGAAGAAACATTTGATGTTATGCCTCACATTTACAATATCAACGATATGGACAATGGTATAATCAAAGAGGTGTTCAGATAATGGTGAAAACCGTAAAGTGGGAGCCCGAAGATTTTGAGCTTGAAATGACTACGGTTTGGAGCTTTCCAAAACGTGGTGATTGGGCCACTCACGACGCTAAATGGCGTGGTAATTGGTCACCGTATATTCCGCGCAATATTCTTTTACGATATTCTAAAGAGCAAGATTTGGTGCTTGATCAATTTGCGGGCGGCGGAACAACTCTCGTAGAAGCAAAATTGCTTAACAGGAACATAATTGGCGTAGATGTTAATGACACTGCGCTTGAACGCTGCAAGGAGAAGGTTAACTTTAATCACGAAGGAGCGAATGGGAAGATTTATATTCACAAAGGCGATGCAAGGAAGCTTGATTTTGTGCCTGATGAAAGCATTGATTTAATCTGTACTCACCCGCCTTATGCCAATATTATCGCCTATAGTGATGATATTGATGCGGACATGTCCCATTTGAAAGTGCCAGAGTTTCTTGAAGAAATGAAAAAAGTAGCAGCTGAAAGCTACCGTGTGCTGAAAAAGGACAAATTCTGCGCAATTTTAATGGGCGATACCCGTCAAAAGGGTCACATGCTGCCTATGTCGTTTGAAGTCATGCACATTTTTGAGAATGCCGGCTTTAAGCTTAAAGAGCTAATAATCAAAGAGCAGCACAACTGCAGGGCTACGGGGTATTGGAAAACGAATAGTGTGAAATATAACTTTTTGCTGATAGCTCACGAATATCTGTTTGTGTTTAGAAAGTAAACAATAAATGCCATTCCTTGGCACTAGCTATGCTGGATAAGCCGAGCAAAAGGTGAACCTTGTTCACAGTACCCATAGACGACGCTTTACATATTGTGCGCACCTAAAATGTCAAGCCTCAAGCTATTTCGATGATAATTGTTTTGAGGGACGGACGGCAAACGCACATGCAGTTCTTGCTATATCTACCTAAAAAATCGCATCTAAATTTTCTCGCTAAAAACGCGTGTTGGTGCTATAATCAATATGTATTGGCATGCGCTCATGCCAGTGACGATAAAAACGAGGGTAGCACATGGCGCTTTTACAATTAAAAAACGTGTCGCTCGCTTATGAGGGCAGGCTCGTTATAGACAATATCTCATTGGCGGTGAACGAGGGCAATCTGCTCTCCATAGTGGGCGAAAACGGCTCTGGCAAGACCACGCTCGTGAAAGCGATATTAAGACTTCGCCCGGTTGATAAAGGCGAGATAATATTTGGCGACGGGCTAAAGCGCTCGGACGTTGGGTATTTGCCGCAGCAAACAAGCATACAGCGCGATTTGCCTGCGCGGGTTGACGAGGTGGTGCTCTCGGGCTGCCTCAATTCGCGCGGCATGCGTCCGTTTTATAATAAGGAAGAAAAAAACCGCGCCGCAGCCACGCTCGAATCGCTTAAAATAGGCGACCTTGCCCGCGCGTGCTACCGCGAGCTTTCAGGCGGTCAGCAGCAACGCGTGCTGCTCGCGCGCGCCCTCATGGCAACGCGCAAGCTCATTCTTTTGGACGAGCCTGCCGCCGGCCTCGACCCGCTCGTTACAAAGGAGCTTTATAAGCTTATAGGCGAGCTGAATAAGGAGCACGGCGTAACGATAATAATGGTCTCGCACGATGTTGGCAGTGCTATGGCGTTTTCAAGCCACATACTGCACTTGGGCAAATACGAATACTATTACGGCCCAGTGGCCGATTATAGGGACAGCGCCGCCGCGCGGCTGCTTTTAGGGGGTAACAGCCATGCTTGATGATATGCGCTCGCACGAGTATGCCGCCGTGAGCTTTTTTACGGCGCTGACGCAGGGAGGCCGCCATGCTTGAGCTTATAAAAGAAATGCTTTCCTATTCATTCCTCACCCGC
>CAZUUR010000158.1:2600-5009 GCA_964622815.1 uncultured Oscillospiraceae bacterium
CATTCTCGTTGGCACGCTGGTTTCGCTTTGCGCATCGCTTTTGGGTGTGAGCCTCGTTTTAAAGCGCTATTCCATGATAGGCGACGGGCTTTCGCACGTTGGCTTCGGCGCTCTGGCTGTGGCCACGGCGGTGGGCGCGGCTCCGCTTGCGGTGGCAGTGCCGGTTGTTATGCTGGCGGCTTTTCTGCTTTTGAGGCTCAATAGCTCCGCACGCATGAAGGGCGACGCGGCGATAGCCCTTATCTCAACGGGAGCTTTGGCTATCGGCGTTATGGTTATAACCTTCTCCACGGGCATGAATATAGATGTTTATAATTATATGTTCGGCAGCATACTGGCAATGAGCGGCGACGACGTTATATTATCTGTGATACTAAGCGCCGTGGTACTGGTGCTCTACACCATATTCTACGGACACATTTTCTCCATCACCTTCGATGAAAGCTTCGCGCGCGCCACCGGCACGAAGGCTTCGCTTTACAACACGCTGCTCGCGCTTCTCACCGCCGTGACTATAGTTATCGGCATGCGGCTCATGGGTGCGCTATTGATCTCCGGCCTTATGATATTCCCCGCACTCACCGCCATGCGCACCTGCAAGAGCTTTCGCTCGGTGACGGTGACGGCGGCTATTTTATCGGTGGTGTGCTTCCTCATCGGCATAACGCTTTCATACATGCTCGCAACGCCCGCGGGCGCGAGCGTAATATGCGTAAACATTGCGGCGTTCCTTATTTTCTCGCTCATTGCGGCGCTTCGCGAGAATAAGCGCGGCGGTGTGCGCAAGCCGCGCGCGGAGGGCAAGGTTTGATGAACAGGCTTGCTTTTTTACCCACCACTCACGAGGATATGCGTGCGCGCGATATAGGCGAACTCGATTTTGTGTATATCGTGGGCGACGCTTATGTTGATCACCCTAGCTTCGGCCACGCCATAATATCGCGCGTGCTTGAGCGTTTTGGCTATTCCGTTGGCATAATAGCGCAGCCCGATTTTCATTCAACAAAGGATATAACGCGGCTCGGAAAGCCGCGTTTGGCGTTTTTGGTGAGCGCCGGCAATATTGACTCGATGGTGAATAAATACACTGTGGCAAAGAAAAAGCGCGGCGAGGATTTATATTCACCCGGCGGCAAGGCGGGGCTTCGGCCCGATCGCGCCACAAGCGTATACTGCCGCCTCATACGCGAGGCGTATCCGAACGCTCCCATAGCCATAGGCGGCGTAGAGGCGAGCCTTAGACGCTTCGCGCATTATGATTATTGGTCTAATTCCGTGCGCCGCAGCATACTTTTTGAGAGCCGTGCGGACATACTTCTATACGGCATGGGCGAGCGCGCCATAGTGGAGCTTGCTGATGCGCTGGCCTCCGGCATGGATATAAAGGACGTCACTTATATAGACGGCACATGCTATAAAGCGCAAACGCTCGATAACGTTTATGATTATATTGAAACGCCCTCCTTTGAGGATACCCGTGCCGATAAAAAGCGCTATGCCGAGGCGTTCATGGCGCAATTTCGCGAGCAGGACGCCCTGCGCGGCAAGCGTCTTGCACAAAGACACGCCAAGGAGGGCTATCTCGTTGCGAACCCGCCCGCTAAGCCGCTTTCAACGCAGGAATTGGACGACGTATATTCCCTGCCCTATCAACGCGCATGGCATCCCGATTACGACTCGCTCGGCGGCGTACCCGCGCTAAAGGAGGTCAAGTTTTCGCTCACCTCCTGCCGTGGCTGCTTTGGCGGGTGCTCCTTCTGCGCGCTCACTTTTCATCAGGGGCGCGTGATACAGAGCCGATCGCACGAATCGCTCATTGAAGAAGCTAAAAAGCTCACGGAGCTGCCTGATTTTAAGGGCTATATACACGACGTTGGCGGACCGACGGCAGATCTGCGCTTTCCCGCGTGCAAAAACCAGCTAAAAAGCGGCGTTTGCGCGGACAAACAGTGTCTTGGGTTCACGCCGTGCAAAAACATGGTGAGCGATCATGCGGATTATATTCAGCTTTTATATGAGCTAAGGCACGTTGAAGGCGTAAAAAAAGTGTTCGTGCGCTCCGGCATACGCTACGATTATGTGATGTACGATAAGAAAAACGATTTTCTAACGCCTTTGATAAAGCATCATGTGAGCGGACAGCTAAAGGTCGCCCCGGAGCATGTGTCGGAGCGGGTTTTACGGCTTATGGGCAAGCCGCCGCACGAGGTTTACGATGCATTCGTTAAAAAATACTTTGCAATAAATCAAAAGCTCAATATGGAGCAATACATTGTGCCTTACTTCATGTCCTCCCACCCCGGGAGCGATATGCACAGCGCCATAGAGCTTGCTCAATATCTTAAAAAGACGGGGCAGCGCCCAGAGCAGGTGCAGGGCCTGCACTACCCCTTCACTCAAAAAATCCAT
>CAZUUR010000159.1:0-5001 GCA_964622815.1 uncultured Oscillospiraceae bacterium
ACGTGGCTTATGATTCGCTTATAAGCATAGCGTATTCCGGCTGCACAGGCGCGCTCGTTATATATGTGTGCGATGATCCGGGCGTTAGCGCGGGCATGCCCGAGCAGGACATTCGCGGCTTCGCGCTCATGAGCGATCTTCCTATTATAGATCTTGGCAGTGTTGAGGAATCATATACGCTCACCCAATTTGCCTTTGAGCTGAGCGAGCGCACCGGCACGCCAGTGCTACTGCGCTCCGTTACCAATGTGGCGCTTTCGCACGCGGCGCTTAATCTTCCCAATATGCACATAGCGGCGGCAAAACCGCCGGTGCTCACAAAGGATATAACCAAATTCACAAAGGCGGGCGCTAAGATATGCATGGATCAGCACCGCGATCTTATTGAGCGTCTTGAAAAGGCGGGCGAGCTTATTGAAGAAGCGAATATAAATAAGCTTGACCTTGTTCCCACCGCTAAGCTTGGCATTATAGCGGGCGGCGTTATGGCGCGCTATATAAATGAAGGCATAGAGCTTGCAAAGCAATATTTCGACGTGGGTGGCGTATCCGTGCTTAACATTTCAACTCCGCTCCCGCTTCCAAAGCAAAAGATAGCTAAGCTCATTTCCACCTGCGACGCTATAGCCGTTATAGAGGAAAATGAAACGTATATAGAGCATGGCGTATATCTTGAGGCGTATAAACTTAAAAAGCAGATAAAAATAGTGGGCAAGGAGGACGGCACGCTATCGCGCATAGGCAGCTTTGACGCGCTCACCGTGGCAAAGGCCGTGTTAAAGCTTCTTGATAAGCCCATGCCGGAAGCGCTTGAGCTTTCAACAGGCGCCCAAACCATGTGTACCGTGCGCCCCATTGGCGTTTGCGCGGGCTGCCCGCATCGTGGCACGTTTATGAGCATAAACGAGGCTGTAAAGCTGCTTGGCTATAAAAAAGACGAGGTCATGGTCACGGGCGATATTGGCTGCACCATATTGGGCATGAGCCCGCCGTTCAACACGCTTTGGACGGAGGTTTCAATGGGCGCGAGCCTCGCTATGGCGCAGGGCTTTAAATATTCGGGCCTTAAAACGCCTGTAATATCCACAATAGGCGATTCCACCTTCCTGCACGCGGGCGTTCCCGCGCTGATAAATGCTGTGCAGACCAATATAAGCGTCACCGAAATAATTATGGATAACGGCTGGACCGCTATGACGGGCATGCAGGTGAACGCGGGCACTCAAAAGGAGTTTCAGCGCGAGGAAAGCTATGACCGCGTTGATATAGCCAAGATAATTCCGGCGCTCGGCGTAAAGGAAGAAAATTTTGCCATAGTCGATCCTTACGATACGGAAAAATTCGTGAGCGTCTTAACGGAGCTTATCAAAAAGGACGGCGTAAAGGTGGTGCTCGCGCGCCGCGAGTGCGCCATACAGGCGGCAAGGCGTGGCGTGAAATACGGCCAGATGCGCGTTAATCAGGAAAAATGCGTGCGCTGCAAGGCTTGCATATTAAAGAGCGGCTGTCCCGGACTCGTGTTCGCGGACGGCGTTGTAAAGATTGATGCAAAGCTTTGCAACGGCTGCGGTATATGCAAAACGCTCTGCTCGTTCAACGCGCTTGAATTAACTAAATAGGCAAATATTGAAAGCTAAATCCTTCAATATCATGCTTTACCACCTTCGCCATTGACAGCAATGGCGAAGCCCCAATTTCGCAGAAAGGAAGCTTTCGCTTGCGAAAGCTACGGTTATTTTTATGGAACTCAACGTATATCTCACCGGCGTAGGCGGGCAGGGCGTGCTCACCATTGCGGAGCTAATCATGAACGCCTGCCTCAAGCACGGCATAGCCTGCAATTATTTTCCCACGAAGGGCATGGCGCAGCGTGGCGGCTTCGTTAAGGCGCAGCTTAGGATAGGCGGCGCGAGCGATGTCGGTCCGGATATTAGAAAGGGCGGCGCGGACGTTGTGATAGCGATGGAGCTTTCGGAATCCCTTCGCGCGATAGATTATCTCAAGCCCGATGGCGACATGGTGGTGTATACCTATAAATGGCTGCCCACGGACGCTATGCTCGGCCGCGCACATTATCCAAGCATAGAGCAGGTGGAGCATGAGGCAAAAAAGCGCACGCAAAACCTTTGTTTTGTAAATGTTGATTCGCTGCCCGCCGGAGGAGCGGATAATATTTATCTCATGGCGAACGCAATTAAGCACACCCGCCTGAGCGAGCTTTTTTCAGCCGACGATATGCTCGATGTTATAAACGCGCGCTTCCCCAAGGGCAAGGAGCGCAACGAGCTTTCCTATAAGGCAGGGCTTGGAGCATGAGCGCCGATTTCGCTTCCGCGCTGCTCGCTCCGCGTGCTGTAGCCGTTTATGGCTCGGTAAGCCTTGGCAAGCTTGGCGCGGTGCTCATAGAACGCATACTTGACGGCGGATTTAAAAATGTGTATGCCGTTAATCCCAAGGGCTTAGGCTTAGGCGAGGCTAAGGGCTACACAAGCGCCATAGATGTGCCTCAAAAGCTCGATTTGGCCGTTATTGCCACGCCCGCGCCCACTGTGGCGGGTGTTTTGGCAGATGCGGGCAGGGCGGGAGTAAAGGCGGCGGTTATAATCTCCTCCGGCTTTAGCGAAGCGGGACACCCTGAGCTTGAGGCGGATATTATAAACGTGGCGAGGGAGTGGGGCATACGCTATATAGGCCCGAATTGTGCAGGCATGATAGATCTGCACGCGAGCCTTTATGCCACGCTTGAAGAAGCGCCGCTGCCGGGTCGTGTTTCGTTCATATCTCAAAGCGGTGCTTTGGGCGGGCTTATAATGTCCGCGTCGAAGCGCGGCATGCTCGGCATAGGCCGGTTTTTGAGCTATGGAAATGGCTCTGATTTAAATGAAACGGAGCTTGTGCGTCTTTTAGCGGACGATTCCGCCACGGACGTTATAGCAATGTATCTTGAAAATGTTAAAAACGGCCGTCCGTTTATGGACGCGCTCGCCTATGCTACGGCGAAAAAGCCCGTGGTGATACTAAAATCCGGCCGGACGGAGGGCGGCGCGCGTGCGGCGCTTTCGCACACGGGCGCGCTTGCTGGCGCTGATAGGGTGTATGACGCGGCATTTAAAAAATGCGGCGCTGTGCGCGTTGATACGGCGGACGAGCTATTAGATGTATGCCGCTCGTTTTCGCAAATGCAAAAGCCGCTTGGCAAGCGCGTTTGCATAGTCACAAACAGCGGCGGCCCGGGCGTTTTATGCGCCGATGCTTTAGACGGCGCTGGGCTTATCGTGCCAGCTCCGAGTGATGCGCTCAAAGCGCGGTTTAATGAGTTTTTGCCCGCGCATGCAGGGCTTGCAAACCCCTTTGACATCACCGTTGAGGGCACCGCCGAGCAATATGAAAAAACGGTTGAAGCAGCGCTAGCCGATTATGACGCCGCGATAGTAATTTATGTAGGAACGCCGTATCTAAAGGCGCTGCCAACGGCAATGGGCGTTGCCGCCGCCGCAAAGCGTGCGAAAAAACCAGTTATGGCTATGTTCACCGTCGGAACGGATATTTTGGAGGCGCTTTCATATTTAAATGAAAGCAATATCCCTTGCTTTAATTCTGCCGAGCGTGCCGCCGCAGCCTTAGGCAAGATGGAAACGCTTGGCGCGGCGGGCAGACTTAGCTATCCCAAGACGAAAGAGCGCATTGGGCAAAGGCCGCTTGAGCCGGAGGTAATGCGCCTAATTAAGGAAGCGGGTATGCCGGTGCCTGAATTTGCTTTTGCCAAAAGCGCTGATGAGGCTGCTTTAATGGCGCAAAAGCTTGGTTATCCCGTCTGCATGAAGATAGTGGCCAAAAGCGTTATCCACAAATCAGACGTGGGCGGCGTTAAGCTCAATATAGCGTCCGCTGAAGCCGCGCGTGAGGCGTTCGCCGCGCTCAAGGGTATAGCTGCGGATTTTGAGGGCGCGATGATATATCCTATGCTCAAAAAGGGCTTGGAGCTTATTATGGGTGGCATGCGGGATAAAAGCTTTGGTCCGGTGCTCCTCTTTGGCCTCGGCGGAGTTGCCGCCGAAGCGCTAAAGGATGTTGCCTTTGCTATAGCGCCCATAAATGAAAATGAGGCGCAGGCCATGATAGATTCAATTAAAACCAAAAAGCTACTCTACGGCTTTAGAGGCGAACCCGCCCGCGATATAAGCGCGTTAAAAACGGCGCTGGTGCGCCTTGGCGATTTTATGTGCGAATATGAGGACGTTGCCGAAGCCGATATAAACCCCGTAATGGCATACGAAACCGGCGCCGCCGTTGCAGACGCACGCATAATCACCGCGAACTCCTGACCGGAGTCGCTACCGCACGCACGATAATTAAAATGGAGGAAAACAATGAGGGATCTTGAACGTAAAAGCATCAAAAGTCTCACTCCGCCAGCCGTAGGCTCTGCGAGCGAACGCGTAAAAAAGCAATACGGCATAGATAACCCCGCTCAGCTATGCTATAACGAAAACCAATTTGGCGTTTCGCCAAAGGCTGTTGAGGCTATGCGCCGTGAGGCGGAAAGCATGGCGTTCTATCCAGAGCCCTCAAGCGAGAAGCTGCGCGCCGCGTTAGCCAAACGCTATGGCGTTGAAAACGATGAAATAATCCTGTCAAACGGCATGGATAACGTGATAAACATGATTTGTCACGCCTATCTCAACGAGGGCGATGAAATGCTCACAATGGCGCCCACCTTTGGTGCATACCCGTTTGGCGCGGCGCTTACGGGCGCAAAATTCACGGCGCTGCCGTTAAACAACAATGCCTTTGACCTTGTTGCGCTTAAAAAGGCAATATCCGATAACACAAAGCTCGTTGCTATATGCAATCCCAATAACCCCACCGGCACGCTCATAAGACGTGCGGAGCTAAAAAAGTTTATGTGCGACCTGCCGGAGCACGTTGTTGTGGTGCTCGATGAGGCGTACAGCGAATTTGTGGGCGACGAGGATTATGGAACGGGTCTTGAATATGTTA
>CAZUUR010000160.1:0-4972 GCA_964622815.1 uncultured Oscillospiraceae bacterium
CCTTTATGACCGGCTCGGGAAATTCCATGGATTCAAGATGTATCTTATTCTGTTCATCGCAGAGCGTATCGCCCGTGCCTGTGAACTTCAAGCCCACAAGTGCAGCTATATCGCCTGCATAAGCCTTTTCCACCTCGGTGCGGGTAGACGCGTGTATAAGCAATATTCTGCCAACTCGCTCGCGCTTATCCTTGCTCGCGTTATACACATAAGAGCCGCTTTCAAGCGTGCCGGAGTATACGCGGAAGAAAGCAAGCTTACCCACATACGGATCAGCCACTATCTTAAAGGCAAGCGCCGCAAACGGCGATTCGTCCGAGCAAACGGTGTCTATTTCCTCCTTGCCGTCGAGCGTAGTCCCCTTTGCCGGGGGCACGTCCAAAGGCGAGGGCATATAGTCCACTATCGCATTTAGAAGCGGCTGCACGCCTTTATTTCTATACGAAGTGCCGCAGCACACCGGAACCATTTTGTTGGCTATGGTGGCGCGCCTTATGCCCGCGCGAAGCTCGTCCTCCGTGGGCTCCTCGCCGCCGAGGAATTTTTCCATAAGCTCGTCGTCCTCCTCGCTCACAGCTTCAATAAGCTGCGTGCGATAGGTTTTGCACTTTTCGAGCATGTCCGCGGGAATATCCTCCTCGCGCACGTCAACGCCGTCGTTATCGTAATAGACCTCCGCCTTCATGTGAACAAGGTCTATAATGCCCTTGAAATCGCCCTCCGAGCCTATGGGGAGCTGTATCGGCACGGCCTTTGCGTCAAGCCGTTCGCGCATCATTTTTACAACATTGTAAAAATCAGCGCCGGTTATATCCATTTTATTCACATAAGCAAGTCTAGGCACGCCATACTTGCTCGCCTGACGCCATACCGTCTCCGACTGCGGCTCAACGCCGCCCTTGGCGCAAAATACCGCCACCGCGCCGTCAAGCACGCGAAGGCAGCGTTCGACCTCGACTGTGAAGTCAACGTGACCGGGCGTGTCTATTATATTTACTCTGTGACCGCGCCAATACGCTGTGGTCGCGGCGGAGGCGATGGTTATTCCGCGCTCCTGCTCCTGAACCATGAAGTCCATGGTAGCCGCGCCCTCGTGTACCTCGCCTAATTTATGTATCTTTCCCGTATAGTAGAGTATGCGCTCGGTAGTCGTGGTCTTGCCCGCGTCTATATGAGCCATTATACCTATGTTTCGGGTGCGTTCGAGCGGTGTATCTCGCACGTTCGTTCGCTCCTTTCCGTAATTACCTATTGTAAACGCGGCTATCTTCATAGCTCGCGCTGAAGCTGCGCTTTTGCTAGTGTTTACAGGCAAGCCGCTTGCTAAACAACTAAGCGGCGGAGTTCCCTCCACCGCCTAAATTTTATAGTGGAGCCATGGACGGCCCCCGCGTTTTTACCAGCGATAATGCGCGAACGCCTTGTTCGCCTCGGCCATCTTATGAGTGTCTTCCTTCTTCTTGAAGGCGTTACCGGTCGAGTTGCAGGCATCCATTATCTCGCCCGCGAGACGCTCCTGCATGGTGCGTTCGCTTCTCGCGCGGGAGTAATTCACAAGCCAGCGAAGGCCAAGCGTCTGACGGCGCTCCGGTCTTATCTCGATGGGGACCTGATAGGTCGCGCCGCCGACGCGGTGTGCCTTTACCTCAAGCACGGGCATTATGTTGTTCATGGCCTCCTCGAATACTTTCAGAGGCTCGCGGCCCATCTGTTCCTTCACTATGTCAAACGCGCCGTAGCAAGCCTTTTGGGCTATTCCGCGTTTGCCGTCATACATGACCTGGTTTATGAGCTTGGTTACAAGCTTGCCGCCATATATGGGATCATCAAGCACGTCACGCTTGGGTATAAATCCACGTCTTGGCATAATTCTCTACCCCCTTACGCTTTCTTGGGACGCTTCGCGCCATAGCACGAACGCGCCTGCATACGCTTCGCAACGCCCGCGGTGTCGAGTGCGCCACGGATTATGTGGTAACGCACGCCGGGCAGATCCCTAACGCGGCCGCCTCTTATGAGCACAACGCTGTGCTCCTGAAGGTTGTGGCCTATGCCGGGGATATACGCCATGCCCTCAAGGCCGTCCGTAAGACGGATACGCGCTATCTTGCGAAGCGCCGAGTTGGGCTTTTTAGGAGTCATGGTACGCACTGCCGTGCACACGCCGCGGCGCTGCGGGCACTGCTTCAATATAGGAGCGTTTGACTTATAGGTTACCTGCTCCCTGCCCTTGCGGACTAATTGGTTAATTGTAGGCATTAAGGTTCCTCCAAGTAAATTCTAATCTTATTTCTCCCGTAAAACGGGGCGTCAATATATTAAGAAAATCCCTTGCAACCCCTTGAAAGGGATATTTTCCGCTCTGTCGCCGCTTGAATCAAGCGGGCGCAAACGCGCGCTAAACAGCGCTACGCACGCACTTTGCAAGTCTATCATTCAAATGCCCGTTTGTCAAATAAAATCGGGACTTTTTTTATTTTTTTCACACTTATGCCCACGGCTTTCGCTTGCGAAAGCTTCACTTCGTGAAAATTGAGCGTGGTATAGCCCTGATATGAAAACCGAAGTCCTTCATATTCTATATGCCGCTTTGCATATATGGAGCGCTTCACTCGTCCTTTTTTGGCTCCTCGCCCGTGAAAAGCCCTTGCTTTAATCTTTCGGCGCTAAAAACGAGCTTTGATACAGGCTCGTCCTTATAAATTACGAACCAGCCGCACTCCTCAAGGCCTCGCATTTGAGGAATATCCATAACGTGAAGGTGCGTCTTTTTTTCATACTGCCGTTTTAGCCGCGTCTGCAAGCAGCCGCCGCCTATTATGCCTATAGCCACACACACAAGGAATATCACAAGCGGAAAAGCCGTGAACACGGCCATAAGCGGCTCGTGTACCGCGCGAAGGCTCAATATAAGCAGCGCCGCGCCCGAAACGACGGTGGCGAACGTGCTCTTTACATAGCCAAGGCGCGAAATGCGCTTTTTGCATTCATCACAGCAGGAAATTTGCAGCGGTATTATGCTGCCCGCGTCCTTTGTGCCGCTAAGCGCCTGCTTGAGCTTTTCGCGATGCTTAGGCTCTTTATGCCCAACATCGAGAAGCGCATAGCAGCTTTTCTCATTTGGCTCGCCTTTGCAAAAAAGGCATTCATCGCCCAAAAACAGCTTGTCTATACCCTCCTTGGGCATTAGCGAGCGCATGAGCTGAATCTCATTTTTGATGCTTTCCATTTCCTTGGCGCTTGAGCCATTAACCGTGCAGTCCTTGCAGGTGGTCATGTTGAGCATGCGGCACTCGTCCGTAGCGTAAAGCGGACAGCCGTTGCCAAATGGCGCGGTCGTGTCGGGCTTGGCAGCGTTTGTATCGGACTTGGCAGCGTGCGGCGCTTCATTGGCAAGAAGGTAGCTGTCGCTACCCTCTCTTTTTTCACAGTTTGTAAAGTTATTTTCCATCATCTGCAACCATAGCTTTCGCTTGCTAAAGCTTCCATATATAATTTTAACCCTAGGTTAAAGTTTGGAGCTAAGGGTGGTATCTTCGCCGCTCTCGGCGGAGAAAGCCTTAAACTGTGGGCGCGGTATCCTTTTCGGTTTTCACGGATACCTCAACGTTTTTATATCGCTTTAGCCCTATGCCGGCGGGTATGAGCTTGCCTATAATAACGTTTTCCTTTAAACCAAGCAGCGGATCGACCTTACCCTTTATGGCGGCCTCGGTCAAAACGCGCGTGGTTTCCTGGAAGCTCGCGGCCGACAGGAACGAATCCGTAGCGAGAGCTGCCTTAGTTATGCCCAGCAGCTTGCGCTTTGCAACGGCGGGCTGGCCGTCTTGCTCGATGACCGCCTCGTTCTCGCGCTCGAAGCGGAATATGTCGATAAGCTCGCCAGGCAGAAGCTGCGTATCGCCCGCGTCCTCTATCTGCACCTTTCTTAGCATCTGGCGGATAATGACCTCTATGTGCTTATCCGCTATTTCAACGCCCTGCAAGCGGTAAACGCTCTGCACCTCGCGGAGCATATATGCCTGCACGCCCTTTACGCCCTTTATCTTTAAAATGTCGTTGGGATTTATAGAGCCGTCGGTAAGCTCGTCGCCCGCCTCGATCTCCTGCCCGTCTGTTACTCTGAGCTTAGAGCCGAAGGGGATAAGATATTTCTCGCTCTCGCCCTCGTCGTTTGTGATTATGGCTTCGCGCTTCTTGCCTTCTGAAAGCGTAACCTTACCGCCTATCTCGCTTATTACGGCAAGACCCTTGGGCTTGCGCGCCTCGAATATTTCAACGACACGCGGAAGACCCTGCGTTATATCGTCCGCCGAAGCGACGCCGCCGGTATGGAACGTTCTCATTGTAAGCTGCGTGCCCGGCTCGCCTATGGCCTGCGCCGCTATTATGCCAACCGCTTCGCCTATATCAACCGGCTGACCGGTTGCAAGGTTCGCGCCATAGCACTTGGCGCAAACGCCGTTTTCACTGCGGCAGGTGAACACATTGCGGCAGTTGACGGCCTTTATTCCGGCGTCGATAATCCTGTCGCGAATATCGTAGGTGATAAGCTCGTTGCCGCCAACTATCCTCTCGCCCGTCGCCGGGTCGATAACGGCGTCCACGGTGTATCTGCCAAGCAGCCTGTCGCCAAGCGGCTCAACCTCCTTGCCACCCTCGTAGATAGCCTCTATCAGCATGCCCTTGGGCGTTTCACCGCGAGTTTGGAAGCAGTCCTCGTCTCTTATTATAACCTCCTGCGAAACGTCCACAAGACGTCTCGTTAGATAGCCGGAGTCCGCAGTACGAAGCGCCGTATCCGCCAAGCCCTTTCTCGCGCCGTGCGAGGAGATGAAGAACTCGAGAACCGACAGACCTTCGCGGAAGTTGGAACGTATAGGCACCTCAATTATCTGGCCAGAGGGGTCCGCCATAAGTCCGCGCATACCCGCAAGCTGACGTATCTGATTGGTGCTGCCGCGCGCTCCGG